>JADKCL010000040.1 GCA_016718825.1 Bacteroidota bacterium
TTGTCCTTTGCTTCCTTTGTTTCCCTGCTCGAGCTAGACTCGGTCAGCGGCGGCATTTATGCCAACACGACGATGGGCCTCAACCAACGAATCCATATATCATGACCGGCCCCGTGGTGGTATTTCCAGGAAGACACCACCTAGAGCGCGGCGTCGAAGTGCGGGTCAAATACGGCAAATTCTGTGAAATTTTTCATGCACTGCCTTGAAATTCGCGGCAATCGTGGTAGTCAATTTCCCTCCCCAATCCGGTTGGTTCAAAGCGATACACTACCGACCAAATTCGCGGTTGGGCATCAATGTCAAGAGCACGCAGGGCGGATAAGGGATGGACACTTTGAATTGGACAATGCTTTTAACGGCATTTACAGCGATCAGCAGGGTGCACCGACCTGGGACCTGCACCATTGCACATTCGGTACAACAATTATGCGGTTCAGCCCTTTGGTCCGATGAATTTTACGACTGCATTTTTCAGTACAATGGTCAGGCGATCGCCTCCAATAACAGGTATGCCACAACATTTTCCTGAAGCGCTTTGGGTGTCCAGCAATACCAGTTGCAATGGTTTCAGACGACCTTTCAGTCGACGGCTGCGTGATTCGACAGCAGGAACGGGATTTGGCACACAAGGTGCGATCACCAATACGTTGTTTGAGGGTAATACCTACGCCATTTACAGCGTGGATGCCAACATTTCGAATTGCATTTTCAACAACAACCACAAAGGACTGATGGAGTTTTGGGTGAAGCCGACAACTGCAGCTTCAGTGGAAATGGTTTGGCAGCGAAGTAGCCACCGGCAGCCGCCTCACGAATTCAGCTTTCTGAACGATACGGTAGCGGTCGCCTACGCCGCGGCACTGACGACGAACGTGCCCGGTCCGTGGTATTGCAAAAATCGCATCTGCGGTTCGGTGAACTATTATTTCGAAAACAAAGTGACCTGAACTTCGCTTTGGATCAGAATTGCTTCTGAAACCGATTCCACGATTATCGAAGGGCTGATTTTCGATGGGTACGATGCGATTCACCCGTGGCCTCTTCAATTAGCTTCGCTTTTCATCATCTACGACAACTTGTCAGACGATTTTGCAATACGGCCCAGGCCGGACTACAGAATCTGCCCACCAATAGCGATCTCGCCCTCAGGTGGCAGCTTCAAGCGCAGCCGGTGCCGGCGGCGACCAGATTTTCCTTTTTGCATTGCCTGCTAACCTTGGGTGACAACCATTATGAGTCACAGCATGCACGAGGCGCAAGCCGTCAGCTCGGTGCCCGCAACGCGTATCGCCTCGGAGGAATCCTTTCCTGCGGACCTCAGTCATTTGGCCTCCGGAATGTGCTTCGTCCGATTTCCGGCGATATCCCTGTCTCTTTGAAATTTGTAAAATTGAAGTTCTTTCGAGTCTTTTTTTTATGTTTTTTTCGACCGGCGGTTCTTGTTGGGTTCATGGATTCCGTGGAGGCGCAGGCAACTGCAAACCTTACCGGAAGGTTGGGATGAATCCCGACAACCCCCCTTTTTTTGTTGGATTCCCCCAGGGCTTAGATGTGGGTCAGTGCTGGACGATCTTGTGCATTCCTAGCCAGTTTCCTGTTTTCCTGTGGTGTCTCCTGCTCCTGGATGGTATTGTCACTGTCGAATCGGTATTGTCCTGCTGTTGGAATCCGAAGTACCCTGCTGTCGAATCGGTATAACTCCCGCACTAACTCCGCCAGCGCCGCACGGACTCGTCCCGCCGCTTGTTCGCCGCATTGAGTCAATCACGCTGGCTTGAACATGTGGTTTTCAACCGCTGCGAATCGCTTCCCTGGCCTTAACTCCGCGACTATCCCGTACCAACGGCAACTAACGCCCGTAATCCCTTTTCCCTTTCGGCATGCCTAACGACGCAATGGAAAATGCTTGCAATTCAAGCTTGGACCGCGCCAGCTGGTGTTTCATGAACCTGGTTTTTCCAGGAACGGCGTGAATTTCAACGTTCGATTCCAATCGATCCCCGGCCTTTACCCAGCAGGGCCTAGTCTGAAAGGCATCGGCCCCGACCCGACATGGTCCTGCCATTTCGAATGCTGAAATGGACAGGAATCGAAAAGCCTCTTATTCTTTTGCATTCAGAGCTGACCAGAACCGCGCCTTAAAGGCAACGCGCCACATAGAACAACCACAAAGGATAAATGCTACAAAACTTGCAAGATGACGACGATCCAATCTTGGAAATTCCTGCTACCCTTGCTTGAACATTAATCCTGCACTTTCCATCGCCGCCTTCAGTTTTGGAAGGGTGCTTTTTCCCATGCCGTGAAGTCCGAGTATTTCTTTTTCGGTGTACGTGGCCAGTTTTTCCAGCGAATCAATTCCTTCCCGTTCCAATGCGCGTCTTGCCGGTGCGCCGATCAACGCCAAGAAGCTGTCTTTGGGTTTTCGCAGTTCCTCGCAAATCGGACAGGTTGGGCAATCGCTGCTTTTTTGGAATGAATGGCCATTGGGGCAAGTGCGTAGATGCGGTTTTGCATTTTCTTCAGAAGGATCCCTTAACAGCGTCAGGCGATACTTTTCGGGCTTCGTTTTGGTGCGTTCGAGGATATTGCGGGCCTCAAGGTCGAGTTTGACGGTTTCGCCATACCATTGAACTCCCCCTTCGAAATGGTCTTTGACACGTTGGAATAGGGCTTCCATCAGTTCAGTATGCGTCAATTCCTTGCCTTCCAGCACTTGGAGGAGGTTTTCCCGGATGTCGTTGTATTTCCGCAAGGCGATGCGCTTGTTGGTTTTGTCTGCCTGCGGATGCAAAGTTTGGAACATTTCTTCTTTCATGCGAATGAATATCTCAGAAACCGACCTTCGAATTGACCATCAATTTTTGTTGGATTGCTGCTTTTCCAGTCGCTTGAAGCCCCAATAAATCAACGCACTGCAAATTCCGAGACCCAGCAAGGCGGGAATGAGAATCGATTTCCCGGATTCGCCTGCGTTTTGAATGCTCCAGATAATTTTGCCCGTTGCCATCAAAACGACCACCCCGAGCCCCATGATCAAGCTGCGTTTCCAGAAGGCGAGGCCCAGCGCAAAAAAGGAGACGGGCACCGTCAAAATCAGCAGGATTTTCTGAAAGTTCCATGCACCGTAGATCCATTCCTTCTCGAATTGAAGGAAGGACATCACCTGCTCACTGACCTCAGAGGGCCGATTAAACCAGAACATGCTCGTAAACAGCATAAAAATGGTTGCCGAAATGCCCGCCCAACTGCGCTTGTAGGCAAAGAAGCAAAAGGGAATCAGAAAAAGTGGTCGGATGTACCAACTCCAGGGATTGTGGTGGCGCTCAAATACCCAGTCAAAGAAGGCTGCATTGGTCATGGAGACCACCAAAAAGATGGCCGTCAAAGCCAAAAACAGCAAGGCCACGATCCTGTACCGATTGACGTGTTTCATATTTCCTTCGTACTGATCTTCATCAACACAACCTCAAGCCGGTCAAAGTTCTCCTCGTTTTTGTCCACCGCAAAGGGTTTGATCTTGTTGCACTCCTTTTCAGTGTCAAAGATCTGCCGGAACACAATCCGGGTTTGGGCAGGCGCAATTTCTTCGAATGTTGCCAACACCTTGAACAGCGGCTGCGAATACCTTTTCCAGGCAATCAACCGCGGCGGATCCATGTGGGTAAATTCGCATTCGTTGACATAATTGCCCTTTTCCGGACCGTGCATCACGAAGCTCCATCGCCCGCCAACACGCAGGTCAAATTCATGGAAAGTATTGGTGAATCCATTGGGACCCCACCAAATTTTGAGGTATTCGGGTTGGGTCCAAGCGGTGTAAACCGTCTCTGCCGAGGCGTTTACGATTCTGCTGCTGACAATTTCGCAGTCAGGTGAGGTGGCGTAGGGGATTTCTTGGGGCATACCTTGGAA
This sequence comes from Bacteroidota bacterium, assembly GCA_016718825.1. Classification (NCBI taxonomy): domain Bacteria; kingdom Pseudomonadati; phylum Bacteroidota; species Bacteroidota bacterium. The sequence goes on from JADKCL010000040.1 coordinate 3,919, forward strand.
TTCACGATCACGTGGAATAGCGCAGGATGCGAATGTAGCAATCTTCTGTCTTCGTTGCGTGTTTTCAGCAATGAAATGGATGAATTTTACATTGTGGCATCACCAGCCAACAACTTCAAAAACAGGCACATCCTTCATGCCCAACAACAAAGTGCGCACCGGGAGCGTCTTGGATCCGTTGGACCATCCGCGGTAGATATACTTGGATTTTCCCCCTCCGTCCGATATCAGCTTGATTTTACCGCCGCCGATCAATTGCACGTATTCGTTGTAGAGGTAGATGAATCCCTGATTGCCATTGTAGCTTTCGATGAAAGGCCCGAGAAGCTGTGCGGTTGACGCAGTTGTAGGACTTTCCTTTTCTGCCAGCAACCTTGCGATTCCCGCGCCGGAAAGCGCTTTGAATTGCGCCACAATATCCTCGTATTTGTTGTACAAGTCAAAGCCGTTGAAGTTGCCCTTGTTGGGGAATTGTTTGCTGTTGCCAATCGGAGAAATCCCCTTGAGCAAGGTCAATTCGGCACTTTCCAAGTACTTGGCGAGCGAATCGAGCGCCATCAGGTCTTGCCAGACGCGGGGATTTTCCATGTTACGAATGTTGTTGAGCAACCGCTGAGAAATGTCCAAGCCTTCCGTGAGCGGTTTTACTGAATGGATATAATCCCCGGTTGGTGCAATCAGCGGGCATGCCTTGTTGTAATGACTGGCGAGGCTTGCTTGCAAGGCATCGCGATGCATTTTGCAGACCTCCAATTCCCGGCTTGCAGCGTAGAGCAGGCGATAGGGGAGGGCCGTCGAATCGGTTGTGACGGTGATCATGGGGCCATGGAAACTATTGCTCATCGAGTCGATCAGCAGCATAATTTGCGTTCCGCTGTTGCGCATCCCCAACATGGCGCGATTGAGTTCGGATTTGACATTTGTCGGCAGGTTCGTCGCGCCCTTGAGCGCGGCGGTGTACAGGTAGGCCGGGTCGTCTTCGCCGAGCGTGAACATGTCGGTGTCCACAAATGGGCTGGCTTTCGGCTTTTCATAGGGTTCGCCGCCGAGTTGCCGCTGCGTGCGAATGTAGTCGCGGAAAAGGCCGTCGTACCTTTCAAGGGAGGTCAACGTGGCCGTCAAGGCATGGACATGCGCATTGGCAAAGAGGACATAGTTGTTGAGCGCCTTCACCGTCGCGTTGCGGTTTTGTGCCTGTAAGCGCAACAGGCACAGGAGCATACAGAGGAGGAGGAGGGCCTTTTTCATGTCTCAATGATAAGGATTTTCGCAGTATTGCCCGCGTACAAATTGCGCTTTCTCAACCTGCAATTGAGTTCTCTGGTTGAATTGTGCATTGCCTGCTGGACAAAGGCATCGGGAGGGTTCTTGTCAAAGGCAATGCCCCCGTAAGCAAGTTCGCTGCGACGATGCAAAAAAGAGAAGCTTCTGGCATGAACACGTTGCCAATTGCTTCTTTCGCAAAATCTGCCGGGATGCCCGCGAGTCGGGTTTCGGAGGAGCCTTGCAGACGTACGGACTAATTGGGGGAGTTTTGTTTCCTGAACAATCGGTTCCAGGGTTGAAACGTTTTCAATCGCAGAGCCCGCTTTTCCACCAGGTGCCAAGAAGCAAAAGCAAGGATTGCGCTGACGAGGGTGCTTGAAATCAGCAAGGAAAGTTCGCCGGGACGGTAACAGTAGATCAGAATCTGCATCACTGGAAACGAGTACAAGTAGATGCCATAACTCAAATCGCCGACCTTCTCTCCAATGCGATTCAGCCCTTGCGTCGACCGCGTCCCGAAGCCGATCACGAGCAATGGCAAGAAGACAAAATGAAAGCCGAAACCATAGACGTGCGTACTCAGTGCAATGGAGAGGATGAGCGCAGCCGCAGCAGCGGCATAACCTGCGTACCGGAATTGCTCAAATTGAAAAGCAGCCAACAAAGAGCCTCCCACGAAGAAGATTCCCAATTCGACGAGGTTATCAGCATTCAAGAAAATGCCGACACCCTTGAGGTGCTCGATGAAAAAGATGTTGAGAACAAACAGCAGAACCCATATACTGCCAAGCATGGCTTTGACCAGGGTTGCCCTTCTCCGGAAAAAGTACATTGCCGCCAATGCAGCATAACATGCAAATTCATAGCCGATCGTCCACAGGGACCCATTGACGGTACCCGGTTTGGGATTACCTTCAAAGAAGCCTTTGATCGCCAATTGTGGCAGAAGCAGCGTGAAGTTGCGCGGAAAGTAGGAGAGCACCGTGGGATTTTGCAGGTAAGGACCTCCAACGGCCGTATTGTACCAAATTGGCCCCAGCAACAAGGTTAATACCAAGACGAAAAAAAGGGCAGGAAAAAGCCGCAAAATGCGCTTCCAAAAGTAGTCCAACAGGTTTTTGCTGCGTTGTAGACTTTGGAAAATGAGAAATCCGCTGATGATGAAAAACCCTCTCACACCCAGGTAGGAAAAACAAAGCTGATCGTCTGTGAGCGACATGAGCCAATCACCTTCTTGCCGCAACGAAAGCGGCTTGAGATGCGTGATGATCACGAAAATCGCAAAAATCAGACGCAGAAAGTCAAAATTATTCTTGTGCACGCGCTTCCATTTTCATTCCCACGGCCCAAAGTAAACAGATATTCATTCCGAGAAAAGTTGTCTGCTGAAAATTGGATTTTCGGAGGGGCGGTTCTGTCGACGATGCTGTCAATGGCGAGACATTTCAAGCGCCTGTTCCTTTTTGGGAGTCGCTGAAGGATGTTGAAGCGTTTCGAAGCCAATGCACCCATACCTTTGGTGATTGGGTATCGGGGAAGTATCGGTCGGTATTCTGTAAGCAGGTGGATGTGGATCGTCCGCAAAGGATTTCGGGCAAAGCCGTTCTGTTTTGCAGGCCCCAATCAATCCTTCAGCCCCTTCCCCAAGAAAGATCTGCGACATGCATTTTTCTATGCGCACAGTGCGGGTTGCGTGCGGTGGGGCGACGTTAGGGTGATCGCGTCAGCCGCGTTGCCTCTCCGGCGTGATGGATGCCATGAAGCACAAGGGAAGTCCTGTAACACTTCGTTTGTATGTTCCAAATGAAACTGCTATTTTAGCGGGTACACATCTCGCCAAGCAAATTGAGATGATGGCTTTCCACATAAAATCCTTGACATGGGTAACCAATTGCATCGAATTCCTGATAAGTTGATTTCAAGCCTGATTGGGGTTGCTTTTCTGGCAATCTTATTGTTTTCAACTCCAGCATATTGCCAAAATCTCCAGTGGGCAAAAGGATTTTTTGGCGTTCCTGATTTTTTTGCTGAGGGTGAAGTTGTGAGACATGATTCCAGCGGCAATATTTATGTTGCTGGCGAATTTCGAGGGACTGTCGATTTTGATCCTGGTCAGCCCAATTTGCCTGTTTCTTCTAATGGGAACCACGAGGATATCTTTGTGGTCAAGACGGACAGCTATGGAAATTTGATCTGGGTGAGGACATTTGGGTCGACCCAAGTTGAAATTCTCGGAGATATGGAACTCGATAGTGTTGGAAACGTTTATGTGACAGGGAGTTTTGCCGGAGTCACGGACTTTGATGGCGGCCCTGGCACCCTCAACCGCACTCCGATCGGAACCTCAGACATATTTTTGTGGAAGGCAGATTCCAATGGCAGTTTTCTGAGCGTCAATCAGCATGGGTCTGTGGGTGCCGATGTCGGCACTTCGCTTACCATTGACAAGAGCGGCAACTTGCTTTTGGCGGGAGAATTCAGGGGAACAGCTGATTTTGACCCTGGATCCGGAGTATTCAATCTCGCGGGCAGTTCTACGGTGATCACTGACATTTTTGTGCAGAAACTTGATCCCTCCGGCAATTTCCTATGGGCCAAGCGTATCGGGGGAGGTTATGTGGACTATGCCCCGAGCATCGATACACGGATGTGACGGGCAATGTCGTTATAGGAGGAAGCTTTCAACAAACGGTGGACTTTGATCCTTCAGGGGGCGTTTATTCCTTGACCGCCAGCGGCGCTTTGGATATTTTTATTCTTGAAGCTAAGCCCAGCAGGCGATTTTGTTTGGGCAAAAAACATGGGAGCCTCAAGCGGCCAATTTCATATAACTAAACTGGTAGTGAATTCCATTGGCAACATCATTTCCGTAGGGGATTTTAACGTCTCCGCGGATTTTGACCCGGGAGCAGGTGTGTTGATGTTGCCTTATGCAGGCGCAGATGACATGTTTGTCCCAATGCCTGGATGCGAGCGGCAACCTTTTGTGGGTGCATCCCTTTGGTTCGGCCAACAATGATTTGCCTATGACGTTGGCGTGGATTCAAGCGACAATGTTTATTTCACAGGTTCCTTCGCCGGGTACATGGACTTCGATCCCTCGCCACTGGCTACCAGCGGAGTTACGTCGGTAAGTAACTCTTTGGATCCCTTCATTGTGGTGTTCTATCCGAACGGGAACTTCAGTTGGGTTGCAAAAACCGGTGGACATTGTTAGAGTATTCCTAGGGATTGATGTTTATCCGGATGGGAGTAATGTCACGACAGGTCGCTACTGGAGACGTTTGATTGTGACCCTGGTCCAAACTACCTCATCTTGCAACCAGCTGGCAACCGGCCAAGCTCTTTCTGCTAAAATTGGGTGCCTGCCTTGCGAGCCGCAGTACTGTTTCCACCGTTGGATGCGATTCTTTTGCTTTTCAAGGTTCCGTTTATTATGCCACCGGGACCTATGATCACGTTTTGACCAACCACGTAGGGTGCGACAGCTTCATCACCATGTTGTTGACGCTGAGATCTTCAACCTCGTCTACCTTGGTTGTGGATACATGCGGCACATTTGGATTGAATGGTCAGCTTTATCCGAATTCAGGCACATATTCCCAGGTGATTCCCAACAGCGTTGGTTGTGATAGCTTGATTACCTTGCAGCTTACCACGCGTCCCCATTCCGCAACGACGGTTTCGGACTCAAGTTGCGACAGCTATACCTTCAATGGGCAAATTTATACACAGTCGGGAACCTATTCACAGACCCTGGCAAGCGCGAATGGCTGTGACAGCGTGGTCACACTACACCTCACCTTGCTGGCAAATATCCATTCCCAGACAGTGGAAGCTTGTGACAGCTTTGTGTTTTCAGGACAAACCCTGGACTCAAGCGGGACCTACACCTTTCCGTATGTGAATCAATATGGTTGTGACAGTGTGGAAATTTTGAATCTTACTGTTGGGCATCTTCAAGCGGATATTGACCAGCAAGGAAACACATTGGTTGGATTGCCATTGGGTGGCATTTACCAATGGGTTGATTGCAACAACAATTACAGTCCGATTCCTGGAGCAAATGGGCCGATTTTCATTCCCACCACAACGGGTAGCTATGCCGTCAATGTGAACTATGGCCCCTGCAATGGGCGCTCAGATTGTGTCCCGGTAGTCATCGTCGGGTCATCGCCACAATACCAGCCTTTGGTCAGGTGCCATCCCGTTCCAGCGACGGAGAAGGTATGGGTCGAGTGGGGCAGCGTAGCTGATGCAGACATACAGGTGTTGAGCTTGCATGGGCAATTATTGGAATCCATGCACATCTCCCAGCAATCCGCGACACAATTGACATTGCCGGGCCCGATGGGCATTTATTTTCTCCGTGTCGACGTCTTTGGGCAGTCGTCGGTGATCAAAGTCATGAAGGAATGAGATTCGCCAGCCCTGAAGAAGGCCCCCTTAAGCCTTGACGATGCGCAATACATGCACCTGTCCGTTGACCCACACGCGTAGGCAATAGACCCCCTTGGCCAATGCGCCGATTTCCAGGATTTGTTGATGATGTCCTGCTGAAAAGCGTTGGGTTTGAGGAGTCGTCAATTGCCGACCCGCCAAATCATAAAACGCAAAGGATAACTTGCTCGCTTGTTCCAACTCCATTTCCAAGGTCAATGGACCTGTGCAAGGATTTGGCCATGCTTCAAACGAAAACGACGTGCGCCCGTGATCCACAAAGCCAATGGTTGTCACCAATTCCAACCAAGTGGGATGCAAAATGAAATCGAGTTGATTGCGTTGTGTAAGCTGCGCGTTCAATGCCACGAACGGGGGCAAATTCTCATCAACATAGGGGAAATCAGGGATCACTTCATAGTCGGCAATCGGCAATCCAGAAAAGACAAAGTAGCCGTTGACATCTGTATCGCGGTATCCAACAATCTGGCCTAAGCCCACATGGCGCAAAAACAGACGCAATCCGGGAACCGGATCTCCAATTCCGCCGACTTTGTTGGTCCCTTGCACGACGGTACCACCCAGGGAGCCGCTGCCCCCGGGATTTTGACCATAGATGGCATGAATGTCACGCACGGTAGGACCGTTCAGCAATGGACTTGCTCCGTTGGCAAGATTCCATACCAATGCACTGTCGGCATAAGTTGGCATATCCAAGGGAAAGGCATTGATATCGGGATGCACCTTCGCATAGACCGTGGTATCGGTGATGTTGCAAAACTGATAATAACCACTGGCATCTGTAAGGGTCGAATCGATCGTGACAAAGGCAAGCGGGGCGGATTGAATTCGCAGCAAGCGCACCTTCTGAAGGGCCATGGGCACGCCCAAATGGCTGGTCACAATTCCGGATAAATCCGCTGGGGTCTTGACGACATTTTCGATATCGCGAAGCCTGCAGCCTGTGGTTTCCTCTACCGTTACGCTATAAGCGCCGGGGTTGTAGACGGTGATCGTCTGTGTAGTGGCACCGGTGGACCAAGAATAATTCGAAAAGCCCGGTCCAGCATCCAATATGCAGCCCGTTGGTCCGAGACACGCATCTAGCAGCGTATTTCCCGTCATGATTTGGGACCAAGTAAGCGACTGCGCTGCTACAATAGTGTCTCTGATCGTGTCTCGGTAACCTTGCCCGTCATCCACGATCAATTGCCAGGGATAGATGCCAGGGTAGGGGAAATGGTGGTTGAAATTTTGCGAAGTACTTGACAATCCGCCTCCGCCACTCCATAAATAGCTGAAGTTGCCGCTCGTGCCACAACCACCGGCCCCACCCGCAAATCCATAATCCAGGCATGCCAACGGCGTGACCGCGGCTTGCGCAAATGGCATGGGCACCACGTGGATCCAGATGACCGTATCGCCTCCAGAAGGCACCGGGCAAAAATTGTCCACCATCGACAATCGTAGCCCATAAGTGCCAGCATTGCTCGGGGTCCAACAGAATCGGCCTATGGCGGCATTCCCAAAATAGCTCCACAATGTGTCTGTGATATTGGGATTGTTGGCGTCTGAAAACGTTGCGCCAGGAATCGATGCACTCCAAAAGTAGCTGAACACCTGCCCGGGATTAGCATCGGCTGCTATGATGTCGAGGCAGAATGGGTTTTGTATACAGGTATAGACGTGGTTGCCGATTACGGATGCATTCCCATTTGCAAGTGCAATGGATGTCACCGCAGGCGGCGTGTTGTTGCCGTTGCATTGGAGCACCACGATTTGCATGTCGCGGGTGTTGGTGGCGATGAGGTTGCCATTGCGAAATTCTGAAGTTGTAACACAAACCACGCCGATTTGCGGGCTGCCGGGTTGAGCGGTCATTCGCAGCAGGCCTGTCGATGAATCGATACTGCATCCCCAAGTTGGACCAAGTGGTGATGTCGTTGAATATCCGACCTGAAAGGGCACCGGGACCATGGAATCGGCCATGCATGTTGCAATCGCATAGGACAATGAGTCGCCATCAGGATCAGTGCCTCCCATGTCATAGGTGCGAGATTGCCCTGTACAGAGGTGCAAAACAGGAATGTTGTGGTACTGCGGTGAATTGTTGCAGGTTGGAGCCGTGAGATCGATTCCACGCAAGTGCACACTCATCTGCAAACCTCCGGGATTTACAAGGGAAGTGATGGGCATGTTGCGACAGCAATCCATGTAGAATAGGTCATAGACACAAGGTGAAGCATTGCAGGTGTTGTAGATGATATTCCAGGCGTGTTGCTCCACACCATGTATGGTAGCGTTGGGGTCGCTGCAATAAGTAGTGACCAAAGGACAAACGGGGGTCACTTCGGTTTTTACTACCGCGAATGACAAGACCCGGGTCGGTGCCTGCGTACAATTCGGGTCGGCGCTGACCCAACTTGGGTCGGTCGTCACGTCGTATGCACCCGTGCAGTCCCTGTAAGCTTTGAAATTCACCCGGATTGAACAGGCATTGAGACATTCAAGACGGATATCAATGCCGACGTTGTGTGTTGCCCGTAGCCCCTCGTTGCTTTGAAGCAAAACAATGATCAGAATGAGGATGTACTGTATATTTCTTTTGTACATGGCAGATTCAGTTTTATCCCCCGAAGCTACCTAAAAAATAGTTACGTGCAACAAATCAATACACAAACACAGCTCCGTGGTACCTCGGTTCAAATGCACGGTATCGCAGGAGCAGTCAAATGCGTAACACAGTCTGATCGTTCCAGCATTTTGGTGCACTCGGCATGCGCTGGGAAAATATCCATTGGAGGTTGAATTCCATTCGAGGAAGGCAGCCGGAGGCAGCAATCAGGGAGGATTTGTCAATCTGTAGCACTTGCACGAGGTCGGTAGCTGAGGCCGGAAACACGGGAGGGGGCAATCGCAGGCTTCATGAAAAGTGTTTGCACCCCATCAATCATTCAGCCCCTTCCCGAGAAAGATCTGCGACATGCATTTTTCAATCCTCGCCGTGCGGGTAGCGGACTGTTTGGCGGAGTTAAAATGATGGAGGTAACCGCGTTGCCTGCCCGGAGTGAGGGATGTGAAGGCGGATTGAAAAGCGGGATCCTCTTCGAATTTGGATTGCAGTTCGGCTGGAATCGGCAGTTCGGATGGTGGCATGGACGGGACTTTAAGTCCTGCTTTTTCGACTTCGATGGCTTCAAAAATGTAGGCTCGAATCGTGTCTTCCATGGCAACAATTTCCCTGACATCCGTGAAGCGCAGCATGCGGCCGGCTTGTGTATTTTCTCCGGGTTTGACGAGAATTCCCTCGGAATCGCTCAGAAGGGCACCTTTGAAGAAGCTCAATGCGCAATATTCCTTGAAGGCGGCAAGGATGATCACATTGCTGTTTTGAAAGGTATAGCAGGGCACGTCCCATTTGACTTCCTCGGTGAGTCCGCAGCCGAGCAACAACATGCGCAACTGCGCCATTTCACGCGGCCACTTGTGAACCTTGCAGGCGGGTGTACCCCCGAGCGCACAGCGCCCGCAACCTTCGGCAAAATAATGGTCAACTTTTGGATTCATCGTCCAAGCCTTTTCCGGAAAGTATTTTGGGGATGGACTTGGCTACCCTCGATGCACGTGTCGCGGATTGTTTCGGCGAAGAGAAATGAAGGAGATAACCGCGTTGCCGACCTGGAGTAAGCCCTTCGAATGCCGTTTTGAGTTCGGAATTGGCTTCCAGGGCAGATTGGAATTCCTCTGGCATGTTGAATTCCGTCGTTTTCTTCAATTCGACTTTCAGTCCTGCTTTTTCGACGGCGATCGCCTCGTGCATATAGGCTTTGATCATTGCTTCCTGCGCATGGATTTCTTGCAGGTTGGTGAAGCGGAGCTGTCTTGCAGCTTGCACGTTTTCAGTCTGTTGCACCAAAAGTCCCGCGCTGTCTTGGAGCAAGGATCCTTTGTGAAACAGCAAGGCGCAATAATCCTTGAAGTCGTGGATCAGGAATACGTTGGCTTTGCCAAGCACATAACAGGGATGGCCCCATTTTAATTCTTCAGCCAGTCCGGTTTCCAGGGCGAGCACGCGCAAGCGCTTGACCTCCTGTTGCCAACGGACTGCTTTCTCGAAATAGAAATTCACCTTCGGATTTTCGCCGTACATTTTCACGCAATCATTTGCCGCCTAAATTCGGAAATATCTGGGTGAATTTGGCCACAAAGACCCGGAGGCAAGAAGAAAAACCCATTTCAGAAAAAGCAGAGGCTTGCGGCCACCGTGACGGGAAGCAAAAGCCAATTCTCAAAAAACGGCCAAGGCACCAAGATCCACGCAGGGTCTCGGTGCCTTGACGATGTCCACCAATTGGCGGTTTACGACATTCAGATCTTCAACTTATTCAATCACGACACGTCCCGTCTGAACGGCGTTGCCTGAATAATATTTCAAAATATAGAGGCCTTTGGGCTGTGCAGACAGGTCTATTTGGGCTTCGAGACCTCTCACTTCTGCTTGGTAAACCTTTGCTCCAATCAAATTGTAGACTTCAACCGTTCCATTGGCTTTGGAGACGGCCAAATTGAATTGTCCAAGATTGGGGTTGGGATAAATTGCAACCGTGGGCACTTCCACATTTGCAGTGCCGGACAAAACTTGGCAAAGTCCAGGCACAGACAGTGCAACGTTGCTGGAAACGATGGTGCCATCACCCAATTGGCCGTTGCTGTTGTCGCCCCAAGTCCATCCGCTGCCATCTGATTTGCGCGCAACGGCATGTTGCTCCCCGGCATACAAAACGGTGGCGTTGCTGATCGAGGTGGCTTGCACCGGCACATTGCCGCTCGTATTGGTTCCATTGGCCAATTGCCCGCGGTCATTTCTTCCCCAAGCCCAAACGGTGCCATCGGCTTTGCTAGCCAAGGAAAACGACCTTCCACCTGAAATCCTGGTAACCGTGGTGAAATTGGGGATTGTCACCGGCACGTTGGTATCGGTATAGTTGCCCACGCCCAATTGACCGTTGACATTGTAACCCCAACCCCAGACAGTGCCGTCATTTTTTAAGGCCAAGGCATGGTAGTATCCAGCCGAAATGGCTTTGACGTTCGTAAGCGAACTGACCATCACCGGAATGTTGGATTTGATGTTGGTTCCGTTGCCGAGTTCGCCATCGTCGTTGAATCCCCAGGCCCAGACGGTGCCATCCACTTTCAAAGCCATTGAAAAGTTGGTGCCAGCCGAGACCGCAATGATGTCGGAAAGTGCCGGGACGATGATCGGAAAATTGCTGTTGATATAGGTACCGTTGCCAAGGGCTCCTTCGCCATTGAATCCCCACGCCCAAACCGTGCTGTCGTTTTTCAACGCCACGGAATGGTAACGTCCTGCTGCAACTGCTTTTACGCCGGTGATGAGGGTTGCGACGGGAACGTTGCTGCTGACGTTGCCGCCATTTCCCAGGCATCCGTTGCCATTGTCGCCCCATGCCCAGACAGTACCGTCGTCTTTTAATGCCAAGGCATGCCGGTCTCCGCAGGAAACCGCCGTGATGCCCGTGATGTTGCTCACCGAGACGGGAACATAACTGTCGGTATTGCTGCCGTTCCCCAATTGACCGTTGACGTTGTATCCCCAAGCCTTGACGGTTTGGTTTTCGCAAACTGCCACGGTAAATGCCCTTCCTGCTGCAACGGTTTGTGCAGAAATCTTGTGGCTCAAGCCCAAAATGGCGAGCAACAAAAGAGTGTAAATGGCTTTTCTCATTGTGCTGAAGATTTTCTTACTGATTTATCTTGAATTGTTTCCAGTACGCCAAACCGTCCAACTTCAGCATGACTGAACCTGAACTTGGGACAAAGTTCGGCACCAATGTTCCCCGTTCGGCATTGGTTGATCAGTCAGAATAATGATGTTAATCAGGATTGATCGGGTAGGGGAGTGGCAATTCGCAGATAAAATGCTTTTAGCGCGAAGTTCCGTCCGATCCTCGGTGGATCGAAAATTGCACCATGGACCCGATAAGCCTGACAAAGCAAGCGGATTCCTTGCCTGGGTATTTGACCACTATTGCACAATGACTTGAAAACTTTTGTTGCCCAATTTGCTGGCAATCCACACGACATAATTCCCTTTTGCAAGGAATGGAATGATTTCAAACGAATAATCCACGATATCGTCGTTTAGTTTCAATTCGCTACTGATCAGTACCTTGCCAAGCATGTCTGCCAATCTTATGGTCACAGTCTCGCCTTCTCCTCCAACGATGCGCAGTTGCAGGTTTCCTTGTGTTATTGGATTGGGGTATACCGAAAAAGTCATTGATTTGAGTTCCTCGAAGTACACGGCTCTCATGTCGGAGGTCACGGTGCCGCCGTTGACATCATATTCGACGATCCGGTAAAACGATCTGCCTTTGAGTGGATTGAGGTCTTCGCTTGAATAGCGCAAAACCACGTAACTATTTCCTGCTGCTGCTTCCGTGCCGATTTCAGTAAATGAATAGCCATCTGCCGAACGCTGCACACTAAAATGATCGCTGTTGGTTTCGCTGCCCGTCACCCACTTGAGCATCACTTTGGAGCCATTCACGTAAGCATCGAAGCTCAGAAATTCGACACGCAGGGGCTCAACGGCTTCTGCAATGGCGAATGTGGTGAATTCTGAGACATTAGGGACGGTTACAGCAGTGGCGGAACTGATTTGTCCGGGCAACGGAGCGTCCCAAGTATCGCTCAGGCTGTCCCAACGTTGCGCCACAAGGTTGGTCACCGTTCCCACTTCGTCCAATTGGGCGTTCAAAGTCAAACTAATGACGCCTGTGGAGCCCGTAGGATTGACTTCCCAAAATCGGTCCACTGTATTTGCACTGTTGTCAAGCCCTTCGTCGTTGAGCACATTGGTAACCAAGGTCGGCGTTACGGGAAGTGGCAAATTGGCACCATTTGTAGGGTATGTGGAGACTCGGACCGTGTCAACATTGCCAGAGGTAACCCGGATTTCCATCGGGATATAGATGCCGGAAATGGCGCCAAACGGAATGGTATGAACGCCCGCAGCTGTTCCGATGAACCAAGCAACCGTACTCGAATTATTGGGTTGCTCACTCAGCAGGTAGCCGGATGTGCGTGCGACGGCATTAGAGTCGCTGTTATCGAGCGTGAGTTGATGCGTATTCAAATCCAAGGGTCCACTGGTCAGGAATAGTTGATGACTGACCACAATATCATTCACCAATTGGGCAGCATTGGAGGCTTTGTTCAAGGTCAAGTCATAGAAGCTGCCGCTCGTAGACAATCCGCCGATGGTGGAATTGGCCGTACTGCCGGTGCCTTCGATGCGAACCAATCCGGTCCCCGCTTCAAAAATTCCATCGTTCTGCCATTTGCCATCGGCAATGACAATGCTTGCAGTACCCTCCACGACGACTTGGGCATTGATATCCATCACGAATCCGCCTTGCGCAAAGACTTTTCCCGAAAACCCGAGCAAGCCAATCACGCAGAGAAGAAAAAAAGGGAGGACTTTATTGGGGTAGATGATGTGCTTCATATCAGTTGAATTAGGGGCATTATTCGGAATAAATATGGGACTCAATCTGTCACCCGAAACTGCAATTCATCGACGGTAATAGAACTTGTATTGCTATTGTTTTTCCGGATCCAAACCTCAATATAATCATTGGTAGAAAGATCGACTTCCGTAGCCAACGTGATCTGAAAACTCGTTCCACTATTTGCCGAGGCCATGGAACCATACGGATTGCCGATCACAACACCATTTTTTGCAATTGCAATGGAAAAGTCTGCATTGTTGCTAGGTGCACGTGCGCCCATGACTGTCAAAACCCTTGCGGTGATGGGGCTCTTTCCTACGTATGTCATACGGTTGCTTTGCGCCGTAAATCGTTGCTCTTTTACCATCGTGGTGGTACCTGCTATTTTGTAAAAGACAGCTTGCGTCGAAAGAGAGGTCGCGGTTGGATTGTTGGTCATGTATTCAAAACAAAATGACCTGGTGTTAGGAATATCTGTATTAGAGACCATTTGCCAGCCAAGGGAATAGGAGTCAAACCCGACTAAATTGGTGCCGACGCCTCGAAACATATTCGTCGTGAGTCTGCCTCTGTCGATCACGGAACCTACGTTGACTTTGACTCCGAGTTGACCGGTATAGATAAAATAGTTGTTGGAAAGGTCAATGTCGTTGATTGTCAGGCCCGCAAGAAATTCAATTCCAGCCCCTGTCGTGAGGTTGGTAATGAAGTTTAATGTGCTGGAAAATTTTCCCACATTGCCCGTGACTTTGAGCCCGTCTGCACAGCTCCAATAGTTTTGGAGAATCGTTATCGCTTTGAATCCGCTCACTTGTCCGACACCTAAAGTTGGAATGCCAATTTCTACGACAGAACAACCAGAGAATATATTGCAAAACATGGTGCCTGTTGCATCCGCAAAATCATAGGCCTTTGTGCTTCCGCTTGCGGGAATCACGGCTAGGTTTTCAATAAATACCGAGACTCCCGTACTCCTTAACACAGCGCCACTGACGGTGGAAAGCACTCCATCCTTTGCGGGATCTGTGCCACGAAGGCCTGCACCGTTCAGGTTGAGATAGTTGGGTGAAATGCTCACGATGCCGGAAAAAATGTACATTTTGGTGGCATCCAAAGTGATCGCGTTGCCAGAGGGAGCAGGAAGGTCGGCCAACGAATAAACATAAACCAAATTCGAAAGGGGATTACCAGATACTGATTCCCAGCGGGTGCCGCGGTAGACATCCAATGTATTTGTGGTAATATTATAGACTTGCAGGCCGTTGGGAGGTGTCGTGATCAGGTCGCGTTGCACGGTCGTCATGCGCGGGATGAGCAAGCCCGAAGTCGTAGAAGCAATGTCCAGCATGGCTTTGGCATCCGGGGAGGCACCTGTACCGTTGATGGCCACATGCTGCGCATAGCCCAGCGAATAAGAAAACAACAGTAGGATAAAGGATAATTTTTTCATGATATGCACATTTCAGAACCCAACGATGCAGTTGAACTACTGCCTTTGGTGCGCGACAACTTTCACACACCGAGGACAATACAAAGCTGCGGAAGGATGCTTGAGGGATTGTTACAGGATTCACTCCAAAATGTATCAGATTTATGGGGTGGACTGTTTTTCTCCTTTTTTCGTTATGGGTCTTCCCCTTGCAGTATATCTGTGAGGGGCCACGACTCCATGGAGCCTTCAATCCGATTCTTGACGCTTCATCTTGTTTGTATGGCTTTTTTCATTGTTCTGAAGGCTCTCAAGAAACTCACTTTCATTTTTTTTCAAATCGGCATTTTCCCTGAGACCTTCTCAATCGCTGCATGGACGATTGCACGAGGTTCGAAGGCATTGGACCCATGATGCCGTTTCTGGGTCACCCACTTTTATGATGTTTGTCAGAGTTGGGAACAAATGTCAAGGCAGACCCAAACGCAGCAGAATCCTGTGGGATTTCATTCGACAGGAGAAAAGCATGGCTGCTCGGTATTCTTCACTTCCTGTTCGAACCCTCTCTTTTCGTGGTTCTTTCGAAATTCTTTTTACGTATTTTTCAATTCCTTGTTTTGCAATTCTTCGATATTTTCAAATTCATCGCCGTTTGTTTTATCATCAACTGCGTTTCGTCATCGATCCCGACCCAATCTCCTTCAGTCAGATCCACCCGTTCCACTTCCTCCGGCAAAATGTTGGACACCTCAATAATCGACCGACTCAAAACCAACTATTACGGAGCCTTGATGGGTTCCGCCTTTCTGATGATCCTCTTGGGGGCCGTCAATTGCCTGATCTTGGGACGGTTTGAATGGGTGATCTTCTGGACATTCGCTCGACTTCGCAAATTTCTCTTTGGACTGTTGGTGTTTGGCGGTAACAACCGCTCAACTCGACATTTACGGCGGTTCTCGCGGCGGTCAGGTATGCAATTTCTTGCGCTCATTTTCCCGAACTCGACAATACCTCTTGTATTGTCATTCGCCATTTTGGTCGACCTCAACACTGCGATCAAGGAAAGTGGTTCCAAAATCACTTCCAATAATCTCCCACAAATCACCGGCTACGAAACGGAATTCCGGCAACTGCTCCAAAACTTGATCAGCAATGCCATGAAATTTCGCAAGGCAGGGACTGCGCCGGAGATTCATGTTTCGGCCAACCGTAAAGGAAACGAATGGGAATTTTCCGTCAAGGACAATGGCATCGGCATCGAGCCGGAACACCAAGAGCGGATTTTCTTGATTTTTCAGCGCATTCACAACCGAAGCCTCTACGAAGGCACCGGGATCGGTCTTGCCAATTGCCGCAAGATTGTGGAACTGCATGGCGGCACGATTCGGGTCGAATCGGAAAAGGGCAAAGGCAGCAATTTCTTGTTTACAATTCCAATCAGATAATCAGAGAATAGGATGTCCAAAAAACTCAACTGCATACTTTTGGTGGATGACGACGAACCCACCAATTTCCTTCACAAACTCGTGATCGATCGCCATGGTTGTGCTGAAAAGGTCGTGGCTTTTCAGGTGGCGCAAGAGGCCTTGGCCTTTCTCGCCGACAATTCGAGGCGGTGCCTACGCGCAGCCTGACTTGATTTTGCTGGACATCAACATGCCGGGCATGAACGGCTGGGAATTCCTGGAAGCCTACGAAAAGCTGCCGGAGGCACAACGCGGCAATATCGTCGTGATGATGCTCACGACCTCCTTAAATCCCGACGACAAAAAGCACGCCGACAGCATCGGCGGTGTGGCAGGATTTTTGTCCAAGCCGTTGACGAAGAAATTGTTGCAGGAGATTTTGGAGGATAAGTTTGGGTGGTAGGAAGTTGCCGGGGAGCTTATTGAGATAATGGCGTCTTTTTCGATGAAGTTTCCATCATCGAAAACGATTCCACGATCCGCTTGAAATCGCACCAATCTGGTTCCGAGTTCCTGTCGTGACGCCTTCCAAAGATCATGCAGAAAATCCGCGTCTTAGGTTGGTTAATCAGTTTTAATTCGGTTCGCCAATAGACGGTCTTGTCACTTTTTTCCGGGAACAAGTCATTGCGAATGAGGAATATAGCCTCCCAATCTCGGTATTGAATCCGGGAAAAGTGATGGTAGTTTACATAAGGGTTCTTCTTGAGATACATTTCCGCATAGGGGAGAATGGTGAGCGTGAATCCCCTTTTCATAGAATCCGGAAAATCTTGGGAATTGATTTCAAATGCAGTTGCCATCATGAATTTCTGATTCCACTCCTTCGGAATGGAAATCGTGAATTCTTCGTTCAAAAGGGTTGTATCATTTTGGGTTGTTCCTTCGGACTTGCATTGGCTGAAGAGGTCAAAGGTGGCGTGCGCGTTTTCGGATGCCGAATGGGCCGATGGATCGGAGGCTGGTTTTGCAGGGGGCAATATTTTGCGGGATTCATTGGCGGTGTCGACCATCGAGGTCGCTTCCCGTTCACCGTACGATGATTCACGCGCGCAGCCCAGCAAGCTGATGAAAGCCAACCAATACCAAAACTTAGAACATTTTAGGAGTCGACTTTGATGCATTGTGTACCGAGTTTCAGCGTGCAATTTACGGTAAGTTCCTTTTGATAGTTTGAAAGGGTTGTGGTTTTTGGAATCCCTTGTTGTCCGAGCATGTAGATCTATGATTTTGTTCCAAACCAGTTATCCCCGTTCATTAATCGAACAAAGAAATCAGTGAATGAATCGCCGATCACAATTTGATCGGTTTCGTTTAAAGACGCAAAAGGTATAAGAATCACACGGAATGAACCTTCCAAGGTGAGTTGAAGTGCAATACACTCTCCACCCAAGTTACTTCCGATTGCAAGTGTACGCGACAGCATCGCGGGTATTTCATAGGCGCTGTTGAGTTCGATGAGCTCGTCGAGGTCCCAGATTCCCAAGTATTCTCTTCCAATATTGCCTTCAAAACCGGTGTATTCCTGAAGGAAATACTTGTAATCCTGCGGCAGTTGGAATTGGACGAGTTGCTCAATATCAGGAATTTCTGTTTTGGTAGGGGTTGTCCTTTTGGTTCCGAATTGAGCAAATATGTTCTTGAAATTGTCCACTGTTTTGTTAATTTTCCTTTAATCCATTTCCTCGCCAGGGCCCTCTTGTTCAGCGCCTTATTGCGCAGGGCCACTTGCAGAAGAATAAGTCCAGATGTTTTGTCTTCTTGGAGAATTTCCGGACACGTCGAGGCGGGAATTTTCGTTGCCCAAGCTTCTTGCTGGTCTTGAATCCCAATCCATCATTGCTTTTGGAATTTCGCCCAATGGGGTTGATCCATACCTGTGACCATAAGCAGGTAATTGCCGGCGGGCAATTGTGCAACGTCGATTTGCCGGGATTCCGGAAGGTGCGCGGCGACGATCGTCGAACCCATCCTATCGTAAATCGTGTAGGCGCAATCCAAGGTGCCCAGGCCTTCAAGGTGACTTGTAGGGTGGTATTGCTCGGGTTTGGGAAAACCAGCAAGCCGTCGTTGTCATGTGATGGATCGATAGCTGTAGGTTGCAATCGGTCTCCGCAAATAAAATCATTGTCGATCTTAGCATTGATGTTTCGTGTAGGCGTGCCGGGTGTGCTCGTCCCGTGCTGCACATGGTTCAATCCCGTAATCGTGGGATCAATCGCATACGTGACCGGAGACCCCGGCAAATGGTTGGTATAATTCTGGTCGGTGCAGATGCTGAGCTGGGTAAGCCCATAAGAGCTGCGTTCCAACCGAATGTAGTAATCGCTGATCGCTGCATTGGCATGAATCACATTGCCTACATCAAAGAGCCTTGTAGAGCCTTTTTTGCCTTCAATGATGAAGTACCAATGGTTGATATCATTGTCGTTGGCATTGTCTGAATGCAAAATCACGGCGATCCCATCTTGAGTGGTCTCCAAATATCCTTGCGAAAGGTCATACGAAATAAAATCCAAGGGGCCGGCGGTGAGCGCAAGCAATACCTCACCCACGCCACCGTATGCATTGGGATTCAAAATCGAAAAATCGAAATCCGCCCGCCAATAGTTGTCAGGAAAAATGGAACTTGTCGCCTGATATACACGGTTGTAGCTTCCGCTGTAAACATTGGCAAAGTTGCAGATTCCGTTGCCGACATTCACATCGCCAGAGCCCTGTGACTGCCACACGGAAGGGATTACTGAAATCGTCTGAAAACAGCACATATTCACAACTTTGGCCATGGAGATGCGGGGCGATAAAAATGCCAAATACAAGCAGCAAGCAACATACGTAGTTTTTGATCATCTTTTTTGTAGAGCTTCCAAAGACGCAAGGCAAATCCTTGGTGGTCACGTTGGTACAAGATAGGCATAAAATCGTGAGGCGCACGGAGGGTGAAAATTTTGGGATGGTTGGGCAGGCGTGGGAGGGAGGGATGCATTCGAAGATGCAATGGTTCACCTTCTGGTGGTAGCATTGTAAGATGGGCAAATTCAGCGGGCTATTCCTTCAAAGAAGGAGATTTCTCCGACACCACAGCTTGAATGCTCAAAGTAAAATGCAATACGGTCGGGCCCGCGATTGAATTGGCCGTCTTCTTCCGTAATGACAGGGTGATGGAGAAGGATCAGCGGGAGGGTTTCCTCGACGACGATACATTCTGCAGTATAGGTCAAGGTCGTGTCGAACAGCGCAGAATCAGCAACCAAATGAATCTCGACAAGGTCCGCAGTTCCCGCCGTGACGGTTGCAGTGCCTGAAAGATGCGCATCACAGCGATAGATAAGGCCTTCGAAGGTATGGCTCAGCATGTCCGACCGACCGTTGGCACAGATACTTGGATCCTCTTTGCAGCCCAAGGCAAACAGCATCAAAAAGGATGCAAAAAGCATCAACGAGTTGCGCATCGAAATAGGGTGATGAAGTGTGAGCATGCGCAGACGCTACGTTTTAGATGAAAGATGAAGCAATGCTGAAATTCTGCCTGCCTCCTTGAGCGAATATCTACAAGCTAACTGTTATTTTCAATGCAAAAATAGGGTACCTGCTATTGTCTTTCAGAACCAAAACGGAGTATCCACCCAAAAGCTGATTGTCCGTGAAATTCCGCCGGAGGCGGGCGGTTGGTAGCGCTGTGGCCCGAGGCCAAGGATATTCTCGGAGCGATCACTTCGTATACCTGAAAGTTCGGCCGTGATTATTTGCTCAGTTCTGCTTTCAGCCGGGGAATATCAGCCAACATTTTAGCTTTCGCTTCCTGCAAGGCATCTTTTACAGACAGCAAATAAGCCACTCGCAACAATGACCTGGCCTTGAAGCTTTTTGGAGTTCTATTCAAAGCGCAGACCTCCTTGTGAATGGCATCCCCTTTGTATTGACCAATAATCCTCCCGGAGTTGGTCGCGATCTCAATTTCAACACCTACACTCGAAGTTGCGGTGTACATGGGGAACCCAAAAAGGCTTGGGATATACAAGCACCAAACAAAGATCAGTCCGGGAATTCGAAGTTTCTGTTCGTAGTTTTCCACTTTCAGTTTTGCGATCCCCTGAATTTCACCATAAGGCTGGGTCATAATCTCTTGAACCTCATTCTCGAAATAGGAGATGATATCATTTGGGTTCGCACCTAGAACGGTTGCGCCATCAACCGAAACAATTGCTACAAGATTGTTTTCCACAATCGGTTTTAGTGTAGGCAGCTTTGACGCAAATGGCTCTCCTTGTGGCTTTAGCAATGCAGGCTCAAAGCTTCGGCATGCAGAAATAGCGATGAGGAAGGCAAAAAATAGCGGGGTAAAACGACTGTACTTCATCTTTGCAATTTGCTTAGAGGTTGGGTTTAATTCTTGAGATACGGATAATGCGGGTAGCATCGCGTCCTTCGAGTCCTCAAAGTAGCTGGTTTCCTGGAGAATACAAAACGTGTTTTGTCCTTTTGGGAAGTATTTCTGTGAGCAGTGATTTCCTTGGGGATTGACTTGTCGTTTGGGCTCCTTCCAACAAAAGTTCCGATTATCGGGCGGTCGATCGGCGAGTGGCGGGACACCACCGCCTCCATCGTACGAAAAAAAATAGAACGGAGAATCCACCCAAAAGCTGATTCTACGTTCCTTTCCATTGAAATTCCGCCGGAGGCAAACGTTCGATCGGCGTGTGGCGGGACGCCACCGCCTCCTAAAACCAAAACGGAGAATCCACCCAAAAGCAGATTCTCCGTTCCCTATAAAAGCCAAAAGCCTTAACTTTTCACTCTTAGTTTTTCACTTTTCACTTATTACATTCCTTGCGAGCTGCGAATCAAATTCAGCGCGCTGCCTGCCTTGAACCAGCCGATTTGGCCTTCGTTGAAGGTGTGGTTGGCGGTGATTTCTGACTTGCTGCCGTCGGCGTGGTTGGCCACGAGGGTCAAGGGTACGCCGGGGGTGAAGGTCGTCAGGCCGACGATGTCAAACGTATCGTCTTCCTGAATCAGGTCGTAATCGGCTGGATTCGCGAAGGTCAGGGCCAACATGCCTTGCTTTTTCAAGTTGGTCTCGTGGATCCTTGCGAAGCTCTTCACGATCACAGCCCTTGCGCCGATGAACCTTGGCTCCATCGCGGCATGCTCGCGGCTGCTGCCTTCGCCGTAGTTTTCGTCGCCGACCACGATGCTTGCCACGCCTGCGGCGCGGTAGATCTTGCCCAGTTTCGGGGTCTCCGTGTACTCGCCGTTCAATGGATTCTTGACGCTGTTGGCTTTGCCGTTGAAGGCATTGACTGCGCCTTGGAGCAGGTTGTCGCTGATGTTCTCCAAGTGACCGCGGAAACGCAACCATGGGCCTGCCATCGAAATGTGGTCGGTCGTGCATTTGCCTTTGGCCTTGATGAGCAGCTTCAACCCCGTCAGGTTATTGCCGTCCCAAGCTTTGAAGGGTTCGAGCAATTGGAGACGCTTGGAATCAGGCGCCACATTCACCGTCACAGCCGAACCGTCGGCTGCCGGGGCTTGGAATCCTGGATCTTGGGCATCAAAGCCTTTGGGAGGCAATTCCACGCCGACGGGCTCGTCGAGTTTCACTTGCTGGCCGTCTTCGGTGGTGAGCGTATCGGTCAGCGGATTGAAGCCGAGGCTTCCGCCGAGCACCATGGCGGTCACAATTTCGGGGCTAGCGACGAAGGCATGCGTATTGGCGTTGCCGTCATTGCGCTCCTTGAAGTTGCGGTTGAAGGAGGTGATGATCGAATTGGCTTTGTTGGGATCGTCGGTATGACGCGCCCACTGACCGATGCAAGGTCCGCAAGCATTCGCCAATACAACGCCGCCGATTTCATCAAATACACTCAAAATGCCGTCGCGTTCCGCAGTGAAACGCACGACTTCGGAGCCGGGGGTGATGGTGAATTCGCTTTTTGCCTTGAGGTTTTTCTTTTTGGCCTGTGCGGCGACGCTCGCGGCGCGGGTCAAGTCTTCGTAGCTTGAGTTGGTGCAAGAGCCGATCAAGCCGACTTCGAGTTTCATTGGCCAACCGTTTTCCTTGGCTGCCGCAGCGAATTTGCTGATCGGCCAAGCGAGGTCAGGGGTGAAAGGACCGTTGACGTGGGGCTCCAATTCGTCGAGGTTGATCTCGATGACTTGGTCGTAGTATTTTGTCGGATCGGCATCGACTTCGGGGTCGTTGCGCAAGTGGGCGGCGACACTGTTGGCGAGTTCGGCGACGTCGGCACGGTCGGTGCTGCGGAGGTAGCGGGCCATGGCCTCGTCGTATTCGAAGATCGAAGTCGTCGCGCCGATTTCAGCGCCCATGTTGCAGATCGTTCCTTTTCCTGTGCAAGAAATGGAGGCTGCACCGGGGCCGAAATATTCGACGACAGCGCCTGTACCACCTTTTACAGTAAGGATGCCGGCCACTTTCAGGATCACGTCCTTGCCGCTTGTCCAGCCATTCATCTTGCCGGTCAAACGCACACCGATCAGTTTCGGCATTTTCAGTTCCCAAGCCATACCGGCCATCACGTCCACGGCATCTGCGCCGCCGACACCGATGGCGATCATGCCCAAGCCGCCGGCGTTGACCGTATGCGAGTCGGTTCCGATCATCATGCCGCCGGGGAATGCGTAGTTCTCCAGGATCACTTGGTGAATGATACCTGCGCCGGGTTTCCAGAAACCGATACCGTATTTGTTGGAGACGTCGCTCAAAAAGCCAAACACTTCGGAGTTGTTGGTCTTTGCGGTGGCCAAGTCGATCGCAGCGCCTTCTTTGGCTTGGATCAAGTGGTCGCAGTGAACGGTCGAAGGCACGGCGGCGGTCTTTTTGCCGGCCATCATGAACTGCAGGAGCGCCATTTGGGCAGTTGCATCCTGCATCGCCACGCGGTCAGGGGCGAAGTCCACGTAACTTTTGCCTCGGCCGAAAACTTCGGTGGCTGTCCCGTCAAAAAGGTGGGAGTAGAGGATTTTTTCCGTGACGGTGAGGGGGCGTCCAAGGAGTTTCCGTGCCGCCTCGATGCGGGCAGGCATCTTGGAATACAACGCCTTGATCATTTCAATATCGAATGCCATATCGCTTTCAGAGTTATTTTTTGTGCTTTCTGAACATTAACGGCGGGAAATTTAACCCGAAGGCGCAATTGTTGCAAGTCAAATGATGATTCGTAGGAAATGGAGAATGGGGAATGCAGAATTGTGAATGGAGAATGGGAAATTGTGTTGATTCTGCGATTGGGGGGAGCGAAGGGGGCGCTCACAAAGACCGGTGTGAGCGCCCCCTTCGCTAATTTCGCCCCCTTCGCTTCCTGTACCCAATAGCGATGACGGCGCTCACACCAACGTCTGATAGCGCCGTCATCGCCAAGGGGGCGCAAACACCAACCGCTGATAGCGCCGTCATCGCCAAGTGAGCACAAAAACCCCGAAATCAAATTAGATTTTCACATTTCCGTCCGAAATGCTACCTTAGAGGGTCAGCAGATGCTGCATTCGGGAATCGCGATCGGCGTAGGACCGTGGCAGCAGTTTTTTGTGAATGATTTCGCCTGAAAAGGGCCGAAAAAGGAATGAGAGGTTGGGATTGGATTCCCTTTAAAATCAGACAATTGGTTTGTCTGACGTTGTTCGTGTTGCTCTTAAGTGGCACGGGCGGGATTCTATTCTCCCAAGTCACCGCCAATTTTACTTCGAATGTCACTTCAGGATGCAGCCCCGTAGCGGTTGTATTCAACAGTACGAGTTCCACGGGCACGATCACGAGTTGGTTCTGGGACTTTGGCAATGGCAATACCTCCACACTCCAAAATCCATCCGACATCTACAATACGCCCGGAACTTATACAGTTACATTGACTGTCACTGGCGTGGGCGGCTCTGACACGCGCACAGTTGTCAATTATATCACTGTATTCCAGAAGCCTGATGTTTTCATCGGGGCGACGCCGACTTCGGGTTGTGTGCCGTTGGGTGTGCAGTTTGCCAACAATTCGATTGCTTATCCCGGGCCCTTTACATCGTTGATTTGGGATTTTGGAGATGGCAATACGAGCAATTCGGCGAATCCACTGCATACTTACAGCGTGCCAGGCACTTACAATGTGCTGCTTTCCACCGTTGACAACAATGGCTGCTCCGCAACCAACTCGGTGCCGACAACGATCAATGTTTCCACCCCGATCAATGCCAATTTTTCCTTTGCACTTGTCGGAAGTTGTGGGGCACCGGTCACAGCAAATTTCACAGACATCAGCACGGGAACAGGTCCATTCACCTATTCTTGGGACTTTGGCGACGGTTCGCCGCTTTCCACCGCCCAAAATCCGTCCCATATCTACCTCGCCAATGGCAGCTATACGGTCACGCTGATCATTGACAATGGCGTCGGCTGCCAAGACACTTTGGTGGTGCCCAATGCGATCACGATTTCGGCGTTGAATGCGAATTTTTCCGCAGCGCCCCTTCAGGTTTGCGTCGGAGACCCGGTCGCCTTTACCGATTTGACCACGGGTGGACCGCTGGGTTGGGATTGGGACTTTGGCGATGGCGGTTCGTCGAATGCCCAAAATCCAAGCCATGCCTACGCTGCCCCGGGTTTTTACACCGTCGAATTGATCAGCACAAGAGGGCCGGGCTGCGCCGATACGGTCGTTCAAACAAATCTGATCCAAGTCTTGCCGATTCCCACAGCCAATTTTTCAGCCGCGAACAATACAGGTTGCAGCGCGCCTTTGATGGTCAATTTTACGGACTTGTCAGTCGGCGCGGTGAGTTGGCTTTGGAATTTCGGGGATGGAAATACTTCGAATTTACCTTCGCCGACACATACCTACACCGCCAATGGAACTTATTCTGTAAGCCTCACCGTGACAGGGCTCAATGGCTGTACGCATACTGTCACCCAAAACAATCTCGTGCAGATCATTCCACCCGTCGCGAATTTCAGTTTCGTGGGTATTCAGGCGGGATGTATGCCGAGGACGATTAATTTTACCAATACAAGCACAACGACATTTGGAATTTTCACCACCTACCAATGGGATTTCGGAGACGGGTCGAATTCCAACAACGTCAGCCCTAATCACACTTACACGACTCCCGGCACATGGACGGTAACGCTCATCGTCACGACCTCTGGCGGCTGCACAGACACACTTGTGATGCCTGCCTTGATCAGCACGGGACCTGATCCGCAGGCCAATTTCTCAGGTAGTCCTACAACTGTATGCTTTGGGGAACCAATATCCTTTACGGATTTATCCACGGCTGCTACGGCATGGGGCTGGACATTTGGGGATGGCGGAACGTCCAACGTACAGAATCCAACCTATACTTATACCGCGGTTGGCTGCTATACGGTGACGTTGGTGGTCGGAAACAACGGCTGCATCGATTCGCGGACGCGCAACAACTACGTCTGCGTCGAAGGGTCGGAGGCCAGTTTTACCACATCGGCAACTTTTGCCTGCGATACCCCGGCAACTTTCACGTTCACCAATACCTCCTCCGGCACGAATTTGAAGGCCTATTGGAGTTTCGGGGACGGAACGTTTGACACCATTCCAGGGCCGGTCGGTTCCGTTGTGCATGTCTACGATAGCTTTGGCGTATTCACCGTGCAACTGATTTCGGAGGATACCATGGCAGGATGTCGGGATACATTCTTCTTGACGGTCACCGTAAGCAAACCCACCGCTGGATTCACGCAGAATGCCATTTTGGGTTGTTCGCCATTTCCGGTGACGTTTACCAATACCTCAACCGGCGGAATCACTTACCAATGGACGTTTGGCGATGGTGGAAATAGCGCTGCGGCAAATCCGACACACAACTATTTGGTCGCCGGAAATTATTTGGCACAGCAAATCGTCATCGGTGCCAATGGTTGCCGCGACACGGCGGTTTCTCCCGTCCCCATCGTCGTCAATGGTGCGGTAGCCAATTTTTCAGCAGTTCCCGTGGCGACTTGTCAAAATACCGCGATCACGTTTACTGATTTGTCTACCTCCAACTCGGCTTTGACGGCTTGGTCTTGGGACTTTGGGGATGGAAGTCCGTTTGTGACGTTGCGGGGCCGTTGACGCATTCTACGCCAATCCCGGAACCTATACGGTACGGCTCAATGTCACCAACGCAGATTCTTGCAGTTCCACTTTCGCCTCTAACGTCACCATTACCCGCCCCAATGCGGCCTTCACGCAATCTGCGACAGTGCGCTGCCAGGGCGAGACGGTCAACTTCTCGGCTGCGCCCTCGACCGGAGTGGGGCCACTTACCTACGCATGGGACTTTGGCGACGGCGTAACCACTACCGGACTCAATGTCTCGCATTCCTACGCCACCCAAGACACTTTTAATGTATTGCTCGTCGTCACCGACGGCAACGGCTGCCGCGACAGCATCGTGCAGCCGATGATCATTGCACGCCCGGTAGCGGCCTTTGCAGCGATTCTCTCGACGGCAAGTTGCCCGCCGTTGCAGGCAAGTTATCAGATCACCAACTTGGTAAATATTGCGAGTTGGAGTTGGGATTTTGGCGACGGTTCGCCGATTGTCAATGGCAACGCAGCGCCTTTCCACACCTACAATACGCCTGGAACTTTTGCCGTGACGCTGATCGTGCAAACGATTACAGGTTGCGCGGATACCTTGTTAGTTCCCAATGGTGCAGTGGTAAGTGGCCCGGTCGGGACGTTCAGCTTTTCACCATCGGTGACCTGTCCGGGGCAGCCCGTCGAATTTATCATGAGCCCTGCCGGGGCCTACCTTAACTTTTGGACGTTTGGCGATGGTCAGGCGCAATTGAGTGGTGACACCGTGATCTATGCTTATTCCGGTGCGGGGACGTTTACGCCCGCCTTGTTGGTGCAGGATAGTTCGGGATGTCAACTCGCAGCACCGTCCATGGGGCCGATTCAGGTTTTGCCACCCCCGATTGCCAATTTTGGCTATTCCGATACGCTGCTTTGTCTCGCAGATACGGTTCGTTTTTCTGACAGCACGGTCTATGGGGGCGGTCCGGCCACTTTCTTGTGGACATTTGGTGACGGCGGAGTGGATTCGGTTCAAAATCCCAATCACTATTATTCGACACCAGGGATTTACCCCGTGACACTTTCCGTGACCGATACTTTGGGTTGCAGCGATCAAGACACGGTTTTGTCGGCGGTTTGGCTGATGGAATACTATGCAGGATTCGCCATCTCCGACACGGTGGTTTGCCCCAACGATGTGATCACGTTCATGGATACCTCCTACAGCGACACGACCATTGTCGCTTGGTTTTGGGATTTTGGGGACACCAATACTGCTGTCGATTCGATTGTGACGCACCAATACGCCGACACGGGTTGGTACAACGTGACACTTGTAATCACGACCGCTACGGGTTGCACCGACACAATTGTCGTGGACAGTGCCGTGCATGTCCAAATCCCGACGGGTTCATTCACGATTTCGAGTGACACGACTTGCCCGGGGATTCCGCTGCAATTCACCTTCAACGGCGGTAATTGGATTGTGCCCACTTGGTACTTTGGAAACGGGGACAGCCTCGTCGGAGGCGATACGGTCAGTTATGCTTACGGCTCGCCGGGCACCTATTCGGCGACGGTTTTGATGACCGACACGCTCGGTTGTACCGCCACCTTGCCCACGCCCTTTCCCGTGGACGTGTTGCCGCCTCCGATCGCCGCCTTTGCGGTGGACAGCTTGGTGCATTGCGATCCAGGAAATGTCAATCTCTGGGATTTGAGCACGTATTCGACGGGCGCAGCGGCCATCAATTGGGATTTTGGAGATGGAAATACGGGCACAGGTGCGCCTGCGACGCATTTTTATGCCACGCCTGGGTTATTACACGGTGACTTTGGCAGTGACGGATTTGCTCGGCTGTACCGATACCGCAATCGGTGTCGATACCGTGCGCATTCATCAGCAAATCGCCAATTTCACTTCAGATGCCACTACCGGATGTTTGCCCGTTATGATCACTTTTACCGACAGTTCGGTTTGTGATACAACGATTGCAACTTGGAACTGGATTTTTGGGGATGGCGGGACGGGTATTGATTCGGTTGTCGGGCATACCTATTCAGATACTGGATCTTATGACGTGACCTTGGTGATCACATCCTCGGTGGGTTGTGTGGATTCGGTGATATTCCCCAGCTTCATCAACATTTATTCGCCAGGTCTTCCCGCAATCTGGGCTGCCACGGTCGAAGGAGACGATCAGGTTGCCGTTGTCTTTCACAGGGATTCTTCGGCATTGTTTGGCAGTTATGAACTTTGGCGAATGAACCCTGCCGCGACCAACATCGCCACGGAACCCGTACAAAGCGATACCGTTTTGGTTGATTTGGCTTCCAACAGCCTCAATACCGCCAATCTCTACCGTCCGCAAATTGTGAGCATCTGTTTGGATTCCACGCCTTTGCCGCCGACAATTCCGCATCAGACCGTCGAATTGGCCACTTTGTCGATGGTGAATCAGGTGATGTTGATGTGGTCACCTTACGCAGGCTGGGCAAATGTGCAGCGCTACGACATTTTTGCCGTTCAAGATTATGATACAACGAACGTCACATTCTTAGGCTCGGTGGCTGGCAATCAGGCGCAGTATGTGGATACGACGGTGTATTGCGACGACTTGCGCACCTATCGCGTGCGCGCCGTGGGTACATTCCCGCAGGAGCGGTCTTGGAGCGATACGAGTGCGGCGCGGCCGATTCATCTGCCACCGACTTACATTCCGGCGATGGTCACAGCCTCCGTCCTCAACAACCAAGACATCACCGTCGAATGGAGCCCTGCCTTGTTCCCCGGTGCCGGCGGATTTGAGGTTTTCCGTTCGACGGATGCCAATACTTGGGCGTCGCAGGGAATTTTGCCCTCCGGAACGACTCAGTTTGTCGATTTGGCCGCCAATGTCAATGCCCAATCCTATTATTACCGCATCACGGTCGCAGACAGTTGCAGCTATTGGTCGCAACCTTCGGATGTCGCACGGAGCATTTTGCTGGAACTCGACGGGAGCAACGGCGTCGCCGACATGTCTTGGAATGCCTATTCGAATTGGGCAAACGGCGTGGACCGCTACGAAATGGAAGGCCGTCCGCTGAATGGCGGTGCCTGGGTTTTGATGGGAACGATGGCAGCCAATGACTTGACATTTTTGGACAATCAAGGCTTGCCCGGCGAACCGGGAACTTGCTACCGCGTGACGGCATTCGAATCCGGCGGAAATAGCGCAAGCAGCATCAGCAACGAGGTTTGCTTCACCATGGACATTTGGGTGCCCAATACCATCACCCCCAACAACGATGGCTTCAATGACGTGCTGATTGTAAGGGCCTTGGCTGGGTATCCGGGCACTGGAATCGACATCTTCAACCGTTGGGGCAATCTCGTTTACCACAACGACGACTATCAAAACGACTGGGCAGGAACCAATGGCAATACCGGCGAAACCTTGCCCGATGGGACCTATTACTGGGTTTTGCACGTGAGCGACGGTCGCACATTAAAAGGTTATGTAACGATCTTGCGATGAGAAAGTGGGCCCAACATAGCGAAAATCGGAGGATGCCGCGGCTTGCCGCAGCAACCCGGCGCATGTTGATGAAACTTGTTTCATCCCTCGTTCTCACACTCCCTCTCGCTCTCACGCTCCCACTCACACTATTTTCCCAGCAGGATCCGCACCATACACAGTACATGTTCAACGGGCTGTCGATCAATCCCGCGTATGCCGGTTCGCGGGGGACGATTTCGGGGATGCTGTTTTACAGGAACCAATGGACCGGCTTTGAGGGCGCACCTGTGACGCAGTCCTTCTCGTTTCACATGCCCACGGCCAAGAAGCGCGCTGGTTTTGGCCTCAATGTGATGAATGACAAAATTGGCTACACCAGTCAGCAATGGCTGACGGGGAGCTATGCCTTCATCATTCCCGTCAAGGAAAATGCAAGCCTTGCCCTCGGCCTCCGTGGTGGCGTGATGAATTATCGGGTGAATTGGAATGAAGTGACTGCGACCGATCTCAACGACCCGATTGTCGCAGGAAATGTTCGTTCGGTTTTGATGCCCAATGTGGGTACCGGATTGTATTTCAGCACGCCCCGCATGTACACGGGCCTCTCGATGCCCCATATTTTGAATACTCCGCTGCGGCGTTCCGATACCGGATCCGATGCCGTGGCTCGGCTTTACCGCCATGCCTACTTCACCGCCGGATACGTTTTGGGTTTGGAGAATCAGGTGCAATGGAAGCCGTCCATCCTGTTGAAATACAGTCCCGGCGCGCCTTTGGAGGTGGATGTGAACTTGATGGCTTTGATCGCAAGACGTTTTTGGATCGGGGCTTCCTGGCGCAGCGGGGATGCTGTCGCGGCCATGATCGACTTCCAAATCGCAAGACATTTGCGTTTGGGTTATGCATTTGATTATTCTATCACCGAACTTCGTAAGTTTCACAATGGTTCCCACGAACTTTTGCTGGGCTTCGAAATCTTTCCCAAAAGGGCATTGACCAAGAGTCCAAGATATTTCTGATGCGGAAGACAGCGACATATCGCCTGCGAATAAGGCCATTCAGCACGCTGATGGCGGCGGGCTTGGTATTGTTTTTGTGCTTTGGGCAATTACATGCCCAACAAAAAGGCACATTGAAGCGCGCCAACGAGGCCTTCGAGAAAATGTCTTACCTCGAGGCCATCAAATACTTCGAAAAGGCCCTCAGCAAGGGATTCGACAAAAACGGCCTCATCCGGCTTGCAGATGCCTACCGGCTGACCAACAATTCCAGAAAAGCCGCCGAAGTTTACAGCAAAGTGGTGGGTTTGAACCAAATTTTGCCCATCAACTACTTCTATTTTGCTCAAGCCCTGATGAACCAAGGCTTGTATCCGGAGGCGGCAAAATGGTTTGACCGCTATGCCAAGGCCGTGCCTCAGGATCCAAGAGGTGAGAAATTTGCGGCATCCTGTCGCACGATTGAAAGCTATTTTGCCGATACCGCTGAGATTCGCATTCGCCCTTTTCCCCACAACTCCAAAGTCGACGATTTCAGTCCGGTTTGGTACAAAGGGGGCATTCTTTTTTCATCGTCACGGTCGGAGGGAAGTGTCGTCGAATCGCGTTATGACTGGAATGGACAGCCATTTTTGGACTTGTACTATTCCAAAATGACGGGTGAAGGCGAGAAGTTTTCACGGCCTGTGCTGATCAAAGGCAAACTGAACACGCGCTTCCATGAAGCTACCTGCGCTTGGGATTCGCTCAACAGCTTGGTCTATTTCACGCGCAACAATTTCTTCGAAGGCAAGAAAACGACCGACGACAATGGCATCATGAACCTCAAGCTGTTCTATGCCGATGTTCCTCAGACTGGTCCTTGGACCAATGTACGTTCCTTGCCATTCAACAGCGATGTTTATTCGATCGGCCATCCCGCAATCATGTATGGGAGCGAATCGTTGCTGTTTATCAGCGACAAACCGGGCGGATTTGGGGGTACGGACATTTACAGGGCCAATTTTAGTGAAGATGGGTGGGCCGAACCGGTCAACCTTGGCCCCTCCGTCAATACCGCCGGCAATGAAATGTTTCCCTACTTGACGCCCGATGGGTTACTGTATTTCAGTTCGGATGGACTGGGTGGTCTCGGCGGATTGGATGTCTTTTATTGTGATCTGAATGCCAAGGAATGCATTCCGCAAAACATGGGGGCGCCCATTAACAGTTCGGCAGATGACTTTGGTTTCTTGATGTCTGGAGACCATGGTTGGGGAATGTTCTCTTCGAATCGCTTGGGCGGCTTGGGTTCAGATGATATTTATCTCCTGAAGTACGAAAAGCCATCGTGGAAGGGTGTGGTCGTGGATGCGGTGACGAAACAGCCAATCCAGGGTGTGAAAGTTGCTTTGCACCTTCCCCGTATCAATCGCCAAATCACGGCTGAAACCGATCCAAATGGCAATGTCAATTTGCTGCTGAACCGCGATGTGACCTATCAATTGGTTGCTGAGGCCGATCAGTATCGTGCAAAACGGATGGAAATTTCCACCTATGGCGCTAAAAAGGACGATCAATTGCAGGATACGATCTTTATGGAGCGTCCATCGATCATCGTCGTCACCAAGGTGCTCGATGTGAGCACGGGCTTTCCCATTACCAACGCCAAGGTGCGTATTGTCGGCAGCGACATGACCATGAAGACCGATTCGGCAGGTGAAGTAACCTTCTATTATGATCCTTATCCAGAATACGAACAACGGCCTGTGGACTGCCCTGAGCAGGAAATCGCCCAATACTGCTTCAAGTTTCAGGACGAAGGCATTCTGGATTTTGACACTTTGCAGTTGACCTACGAATGGTCTTTTGGGGACGGCACCAAGGTGCGGGAACTCGAGCCCCGGCATTGTTACCGTGGTCCGGGGACATACCACGTCGAGTTGAATTTGCTCGACCGAGCCGGCCAAGTGTTCATGAACCAAGCGACCTACGACTTGGAAGTCAGGCCGCCGGCGGGCTTGTTGATCGATGGGCCTGACACGGTGCGTGTTGGTAGTCGCGTGTCTTATGCCTCCGGACGTGCCATTCTTGATGGCTGCAGCCTTGATCAATTCCAATGGGATTTGAATTCGGGAGAAACCTTCAGCGGATTGGGATTTTCGCATGTGTTTGCGAAGCCCGGCCGGTACCGCCTGCGTCTGAATGCAAGTGGAACTGGAGACCAAGCACCCCAAGCCTGCAGCAGTTGCATGACCAAAGACATCGTCGTGTTGGAAAGCGATTGGATCAAACCCGATCGCGATTCGTTGATTTTTGCATGGTCCAAAACCCCGACAACGCCAGCGCCTAAAATCGAATGCGAACAGCAACAACCGGAAAGTTATTGCTACAATTTCTTTGACGATGGCGACCTTGCCTCCGATTCGCTGCCCTACCTCTACCATTGGGATCTGGGTGACGGCACCAAAATGCAGGGTTTGACCATCAATCATTGTTATGCACAGCCGGGAACCTATACCATCCGATTGGAGGTGGTGGATCCTTTTACGAATCGAATCGTTTCCGTGGTGAGCGAGTATGATCTCGAGGTCAAGGATTTGCGACAGGTGTATGTAGAAAGCTACGATACGGTGGCTGTGGGTACGTCAATCGAATTTGATGCATTGAAGTCGGATGTGCCGGGATGCAACATTCAGTCTGTTTCTTGGGACTTTGGAGATGGGGCGAAGGCAACCGGGGCTGTTACGATGCATGAATACACCCGTCGCGGAACTTTCCGCGTGCAAATGATCGTGCAGGGCGTTGATCCGCGCACGGGCCAAGCCTGCTCCAAATGTACCTACAAGGAGGTTCAAGTTTTGCCCGACTACCGTGGCAATGAGGTTCGGGACTCGCTGCAACAAATTGCGGAGATTGCCACTACAGGTCGCAGCATTCCTACAGGCACAGTATTGCTGGAAATCTTGAAAGAGGGTTATGGCAATCACCGCCTGAGTTTTGATCCTGGAACCAAGCCAGGAATTGTACGCGATTCGGTTTTTATGGAGAAGCCCGGTGGTCAAGGAGCTGTTATTGTAGATGTTGCTGATGAAAAGACCCGCTTGCGCCTCAAGCAGGTCACTTTGACTTTGCGGGATGCCACAACGGGCATCGAAATCGGCACCTACGATTTGGAGGAAGGTGCCATGACACTCCCGTTGGAACCCGGAAAAACCTATTCGATGGTTGCTTCCAAGCCGGGTTATTTGAATGCTGCCCAGGATGTCGGGCCGATCGAAAAGGGCAAGAAACTCACGCAAATCCACTTCGAATTGAAGCAAGCGATTGTCGGCAGCTCTTGGGTGTTCCACAATTTGTACTATGACTTCGACCGTGCAAACATTCGTCACGACGCGGCCATCGAATTGGAAAAGCTCGCAGGATTCCTCAAGGCCAATCCTAGCTTGACCATTGAGCTGGGTTCGCATACCGACGTGCGCGGGAGCGATGCCTACAACCTCGAATTGTCACAAAACAGGGCCAATTCGGCTGTGGAATACCTCAAAACACGTGGAATTTCAGGGCAATCGCATTGTGCCACGTGGTTATGGCGAGCAAAAACTAACCAACCGTTGCGAAGATGGTGTGACTTGCAGCGAAGCACAGCACCAAGAAAATCGCCGCACAGAAATCACCATTTTGGGTTTGAAGGATCCGATTTATTCACAGGCAAGAAAAGTCGAGGACATCTGGGGAACCGTATCGCTCAGCATTCCTTCGACGCCGCAGTTTTCGGGACCGTTTACCATTTTGGTGGGTACCTATGTGCGAGAGAAAGACCCTGCCTTTTTCCAGGCATTGGACGGAAAATTTGCTGTCACGGGCAAAAAAGTCGACGGATTCTGGGAATATACCACCGGAAGTTATCCTGACTATGCAGCTGCCAAGGCAGACCTCCCCAAAGTCATCGGCAACGGATTTGCACATGCGAGCATTCTGGCCACCCCCGTTTATACGTTGGGTGCGACGGCAGCCATGGATGTTGTGCCTGCGACGGAGCCCACAGCGGATGTCACCCCCAATCCGAGCACTGAAATTTTCTATTCCGTGCAGGTAGCGGTAGCAGGACGCACGGTACAACCCAATTTCTTTGAAAGCTTCGGAGACTACAAGGATGGCCTATTTGAAAAGCAAATCGAAGGCAGGCGTGTATTCTTTGTTGGAAAATACAAAACAGAGCAAGAAGCGATCAAGCACCTGAGCAAAATTCGGAGGACGGGTCACAGCGATGCTTTCCTCGTGCATTTCGACAAGGGCAAAAAATCGAATCTGAACAAAATCGGCTCGAATTGACGACCGAATATTGGCGGCACAGCGTGCTTTGCGTTGAACACTATCCGTCGATTTAGACGCAAAGAGCAGCATAGGTTTCGCCCCGCTCGCGGGACAGGCACCGAGGCGCAAAGTCAAACCAAGGTTGCAATGGCGCAAAATCCCTTCAATCGCTGATTTCTTCCCGCGGCCCCCATTTAAACGCAAAGAGCCGCGAAAGTTTCGCCCCGCTCGCGGGAACAGACGCCGAGCCCCAAAGACAAACGAAGGCGCCAGATTCAAGAAATTGCGTAGCGCCTAACGCTCAACGCTCAACGCTCAACTCTCAACTCTCCACAGCTCAAATCCAAATTCTCAATTGGCTGCGCTGAACTTCGTTTCTCAGCTTCGCTGAACCCTTCGGGTTTCTCAATTAGCTGCGCTGAACTTCGTTTCTCAATTAGCTTCGCTGAACTTCGTTTCTCAATTCTCAATTCTCAATTCTCAATTCGCCCCACCCGCCTAACCATTCACCCCAAAAACCCTCATTAGGCCACATTTAAGCACATCAGGCCACTTCTTTAAGATTTTGTTCATCTATCCCTGCAAATTCAATTTCGATTTCAGAATCAAGTTTTTCGGTCATTCAAATTGAGTTCGTGTATGGAAAATGTCGTTGACGCCCGTTATGGTCTTCGTTCCCATGTGTTGGGATGCTGTTTGCTTTTGCTGCTTTCGCTTTTGCTTTGGAATCCGACAAGGGGCCAGAATTTCTATTCCTACGGCGGAACCATCCCCAACAACACGACCAACAATTTCTTCACGAAGACGGTGTCCGGCGTGGGCAGTTTGACGGGAGCCAACAAGCTCGCCAGGGTCTGTTTGTCCATTACCCAGCCCGTAGCCGGCGACATTGATGTCTATTTGACCAGCCCCGCAGGCACAACGGTGATGCTCTCGACCGACAATGGTGGCAGTTCGGGCAACGACTACCATACCGGCATTTGCTTCAGCGAATGTGGTCCGAGCGGGTCCATCAGCGGTGCCAATGACTTTCTGGGCGTTTATACCCCCGAGCAATCGATGGCAGCCTTCAACAATGGTCAGAATGCAAACGGCGTCTGGACCCTGCGCGTTGACGACGATGCAGCAACGGGTGCGAGTGGCACACTCAATTACTGGTCCTTGGATTTTGGCACCACGACGATGCCGACTTCGCCCACCGGGCAGACCTGTGGATCGGCCTATCCCCTTACCAATTTGCCCTATACACATACATGCCATACGCTCGCCGGTTCGGTCAATAACTACACCAACGGTGCCTGCAACAACCATATGGATGGCTCCGAATACGTGTTCGCCTACACCCCGACGACGACCGACGAATACTTGAGCATGGACATCGCGCAGGATTTTGGGGCTCCGTCGGGCTTCCCGACCATCAATCTGCTGGATACCTGCCCCAATTTTGCGCAGCCGGTCAATTGTATCGCCACTGAAATTCAATTCTCCAGCACAGAAAACATCTTGCATATCACTTCGCAGCCCCTCACACTTGGCAAACACTATTATATCGTGGTTTCTTCGACGTCGGGCGAAGGCGGCGACTATGATGTGCGCATTGCCATGGGCCGCAACGGCAACAGCAATTGCTTGAATGCCACCAATATCAATTCCGAGGGCGAATATGCCGGCAACAACTATGCGGCACCCGGCGGCAATACGCAGGCACCCGGCACGGGCGAAATGACCTGCAACGGTTCGATCGACAATTTCATTTTTTACACCTTCACCACCGACAATTCCGGCAATACGGTCCATGCAAGCATCACCGACATTGCTTGCAACCTCTCTTGTGGCGGTTCTTGCGGCGTGCAAGTTGCCTTGTTTGCTGCCCCGGTCGGTGGAGCTTGCCTCGGCAGCGGCACTTGGGGCGCCCCGGTTTTCTGCGGTACCTCCACATTGACCAATGCCTACTATTCCTGGTCAGGTCTGTTGCCCAATACCCAGTATTATTTGATGGTCGACGGAACCGCGGGTTCGCAATGCGTGTGGAACCTGCGCCTGCAAGACGGCATCAGCACGGTATTCCTGCCGGTCGATTTTCGCGAAATTTCCGTGGTCAATGAAGGCAGCAACGACATCGTCACATGGAAAACCGCTCAAGAAGTCAATGTCGATTATTTTGAGGTCGAACATGCCATGGAAATGCCCGATTTTCAGTCTATTGGAAGGGTTCGGACGGCAGGCAGCCCACAATCGGAGGCTTCCTATTCGTTTTCTCACCCGAATGTGGCGCCGGGTTGGCATTACTACCGCATCAAAAATGTCGATTTCAACGGTGAGTTTTCCTATTCGGAGGTTGCCAAAGTTTGGATTGCGCAGAATGGTGATTTCTACGAATTGTTTCCGAATCCTGCGCAGTCCATGCTGAACCTCAGGTTTGTCGCCGAAGGAAATCGTACCGTGAGTCTGCAGGGATTGAGCGGAAATACGATTCGCCAATTCGAATTGACGGGCGATGGCAGCCTCGCAGCCATGCCGATCGACGTTGCCGACTTGCAGGCAGGCGTTTATTTTCTGAAAATCCAGTCTCCGAATGGTGAAACCAAGGTTTTGAAGTTCGTGAAGCTTTGATCCACAACGGATCGGGTAAAAGATTTTGGGTGTTTGATGATTCTGAAAGGCAAAGGCCCGCGAAATCTCGCGGGCCTTTTGCAATCAAGTTGGTGGGTTGGATTTTGTCAGCGTAGGATGCTGAACCTCAAAGATTGGGATTCCTCGGATCCAATGACTTTGAGGATGTAGTTTCCAGTGGACCAATTCGAAACGTCATGGCTCCATGTTCCGTTTCCGCTGCTCCAGTGGCCGCTATGGATCATCTTTCCATTTGTATCGAAGATGTTGATCTCCAATTCGTACGATGCAGCCGTGGATAGGCGGACTTCGGTGGTCGCCGGATTGGGCCAGAGTTGGAGTTCCATCTCAACCCTAGGATCGGCGGCCACCAATTCCTCGGTCGTAAAGCTCCAAGCCGCGGTATAGGCCGAATTTCCAGCCACATTCGTGGCACGGACGCGCCAGAAGTATGTGGTGCCATTCGTCAGCGGACCAATGTTCACGGTACTTGCCGTCACGCTGCCGCTGTTGAGACCTGTGAGGAAGTTCGCATCCGTTGCATATTCCCAATCATAGCCTGTCGCGCCTGCAACATCGCTCCAATCCAAGGTCACCGAGGCAATCGCCACGTTGGTCGCGCCATCCGATGGGCTGATGTGGACAGGGATTGCTGGAATCGCAACGATGGTTGTGAAGCTCCAAGCAGTCGTGTACACCGAATTGCCAGCACCATTCGTTGCACGGACGCGCCAGTAGTATGTGGTGCCATTCGACAGCGGACCAATGTTTACGGTACTTGCTGTCACGTTGCCACTTACAATCCCTGTCAAGAAGGCGGGGTCGGTGGTGTATTGCCATTCATATCCTGTCGCACCCGCAACATCGCTCCAATCCAAGGTCACCGAGGCGATCGCCACGTTGGTCGCACCATCTGATGGGCTGATGTGGACCGGAACGGTTGGAATTGCGAGCGTTGTGAAGTTCCAAGCTGCCGAGTACGCCGAGTTGCCGGCACCGTTCGTGGCACGAACTCTCCAGTAATAGGTGGTATTGTTCGACAAGGGACCAATGTTTGCGGTGCTGCTGACCACAGAACCGCTGACCACGCCCGTCAAAAAGGCTGGATCCGTCGAATATTGCCAATCGTATCCGGTTGCGACCGTAATGTCGTTCCAATCCAAGGTCACAGAAGCGGCCGCAAGCCCTGTGGCACCATTCGCCGGACTCACATGTACCGGCACGGCGGGCGCACCCAATGTTGTGAAGCTCCAAGCCGTGGAATAGGCTGAGTTGCCAGCGCCATTCGTTGCACGAACTCTCCAGTAATAGGTGGTATTGTTCGACAAGGGACCAATGTTTGCGGTGCTGCTGACCACAGAACCGCTGACCACGCCCGTCAAAAAGGCCGGATCCGTCGAATATTGCCAATCGTATCCTGTTGCGACCGTGATGTCGTTCCAATCCAAGGTCACGGAAGCGGCCGCAAGCCCTGTGGCACCATTCGCCGGACTCACATGTACCGGCACGGCAGGCGCACCCAATGTTGTGAAGCTCCAGGCTGTCGTATAGGCCGAATTGCCGGCACCGTTCGTGGCACGAACTCTCCAGTAATAGGTGGTATTGTTCGACAGGGCCGATTGTTACCGTGCTGCTGACCACAGAACCGCTGACCACGCCCGTCAAGAAGGCTGGATCCGTCGAATATTGCCAATCATATCCTGTTGCGACCGTGATGTCGTTCCAATCCAAGGTCACAGAAGCGGCCGCAAGCCCTGTGGCGCCATTCGCCGGACTCACATGTACAGGCACAGCAGGCGCGCCCAATGTTGTGAAGCTCCAAGCCGTGGTATAGGCTGAGTTGCCGGCACCATTCGTTGCGCGAACTCTCCAGTAATAAGTAGTTCCATTCGCCAACGGCCCGATTGTTACCGTGCTGCTGACCACAGAACCGTTGACCACACCCGTCAAAAAGGCCGGATCCGTCGAATATTGCCAATCATATCCCGTCGCGACCGTGATGTCGTTCCAATCCAAGGTCACAGATGCGGCCGCAAGCCCTGTGGCACCATTCGCCGGACTCACATGTACCGGCACAGCGGGCGCACCCAATGTTGTGAAGCTCCAAGCCGTCGTATAAGCCGAATTTCCGGCACCATTTGTGGCGCGGACTCTCCAATAATAAGTAGTGCCAGTTGACAGTGGACCGATGTTGGCTGTGCTCACGCCGACCGTTGCGGTTGTGACCCCCGTCAAAAAGGCTGGATCCGTCGAATATTGGTAATCATAGCCCGTGGCGCCGACCATGTCGTTCCAATCCAGTGTCACAGAGGCGGCTGCGAGTCCCGTGGCCCCATTCGCGGGACTTACATGCACAGGAACGGCAGGAATGGCCAAGGTCGTGAAGCTCCAAGTGGCCGAATATACCGAGTTGCCGGAGCTGTTCACCGAGCGGATATGCCAATAGTAAGTCGTGCCTGCTGTCAAAGGACCAATGTTCTGGTTGCTGCTGCCGGAGGTGCCGCTCACCAATCCGACCGTAAAGCCTGCATTCGTGGCATATTCCCATTGATAACTTGCGGCATCTGTCGCATCGTTCCAGTCCAAGGTCACCGAATTGGGAAGGATGCCCGTGCTCAGATTCGCAGGGCTCACATGCACCGGCTGGGCAGGAATGGCCAAGGTCGTGAAGGAGAAATTGCCGGACCAAGCGGAGAAATAGATACCGTCCGTCGAGCGGATATGCCAATAATAAGTGGTCCCCGGCAAAAGTCCGCCAATGTTCGTCGTGGACGTTACGCTTGTTCCGCTGGTGACGCCGACCGTGAAGCTCGGGTCAGTGCTCCATTGGAATTCGTAGCCGGTTGCCCAGGTTTCGTCGGTCCAATCCAGCGTAATCGATGCAATGAGCTGATTCAGCGCGGCATTCGCAGGAGAAGTCAAAGTCGGTACATTCGGAATCGGATGCGTGGTGAAGCTCCAAGTCACCGACCAACTGCTCCATGTGGTGCCATCCCAAACGCGAACCTGCCAATAATAAATAGTATTGGGGAGCAAACCTGTGGCGTTGCCATTGGAAGCGCCGGAAGTGCCGGTGGTGACACCTGTCAAAAAGTTGGGGTCAGTGCTCCATTGGAATTCGTAGGTAACGGCTCCCGTGACATCGCTCCAATCGAGCAGGAGGGAAGGGTAAAGTTGATTGACGACGCCATTGGTCGGGCCGACAGGAACCGGCGTGCCAAGTGGTGCCACCGTCGTAAAGCTCCAAGGATTGGACCAAGCCGATACAATGCTGCCGTTCAAGCTGCGGACTTGCCAGTAATAGGTTGTCGAATTCAACAATCCGGCGGTTGCAACGCTCGAACCTACCACCGTGCCCGTCACCGGACTTGTCATGCTGGGGGACGTGCTGTAACGGTATTCGTAGTAGGTGGCATCCGTGGCATTGTTCCAATCCAATGTGACGATTAGCGGTTGGCTGCTCGCGCCATCGGCAGGGGAAACATGCACCGGCACCGCGGGGTTGGGGATGGGGGTGCTGCCCGTGCTAAAAGCCCTTGTGGTCCAAGCCGTGGTATCCACGTTATTGATTGCTCTGACGCGCCAGAAATACCAGCGGTTGGTGAGCAATCCGCCTGTGCCATGTTGCGTGTCGCTGTTGCTGCTCACCGTATTGATATAGCCTTTGTTGGCGGTGATGAGCGATGGCGAATTGAATTGATTGGTCGTATCGATCTGGACTTGGTAAAAGCCGATTCCATGGTGGGAGGCCCAGTCTACGTTGATGCCGGCGGTGTTGATGTTCAGTGCATTGTCTGCTGGCGAACTCAGCGCGACGTAGTCTCGTGTGCTGAAATTCCAAGGTGTGGCCCACGCGGAGGTATCCACCGCATTCCTTGCACGCACACGCCAGTAGTAGGTCTTGCCGAAGTAGATATTGGTCAGATACTCATCGGTATCGGTGTTGGAACTACTGCTGTTGATATAGCCATCGGTGCTTTGACGCAAAGCCGGACTGTTGAAGGTGTTGACCGTGTCGGCTTGCATATCGTAGAAGCTCACGCCTAAATGGGTGCTCCAATCCAGGTTGATGCCAGCCCACCAGTTTGTGCCTGTGACGGGACTCGACATCACGACGTCGTTGCGCGTGGTAAAAGTCCATGGCGTGCTCCAAGCGCAGGTATCCACGGCATTCCTTGCCCGTACCCGCCAGTAATAGGTCTTCCCGAAGTAGAGATTCGTCAGAAATTCATCGGTATCGGTGTTGGAACTACTCGAATTGATATAGCCATCGGTGGACTGCCGCAAGGCCGGCGAATTGAAATTGGGTGTCGTGTCGGCTTGCATATCGTAGAACCCAACGCCTACGTGGGTAGTCCAATCCAGCGTGACGCCGGTCCAGACGGAACTGCCGTTGGTTGGCGAACTCATCGTGACATAATCGCGGGTCGTGAAGGTCCGCGGACCGGTCCAAGAAGAGGTATCCACGGCGTTTCTGACGCGAACGCGCCAGTAATAGGTTTTTCCGAAAAAGAGATTCGGCAAATACTCATCGGTGTCTGTGTTGGCGCTGCTGCTGTTGATATAGCCATCGGTCGATTGTTTGAGTGCCGGCGAATTGAAGCTCAAGCTTGTATCTGCTTGCAGGTCGTAAAAGCTGACGCCCGTGTGGTTGTTCCAATCCAGTGTGATCCCTACCCAGTAGTTTGTGCCATCGTTCGTGGCCAGCGTCACGCCGTCCAAGGTCGTGAAGGTTCGTGTGGCACTCCAAGCCGAGGTGTCTCCGGCAATGTAGGCCCGCACCCGCCAATGATAGGTCTGCCCGAAGCGCAAATTTCCGAAGTTGTGCTGCGTGTCGGAATTGGCTGAGGAGGAGTTGATATAGCCCTTCGTCACGAGCTGCATCGCCGACGAATTGAAGGTCCCGACTTGGTCCACCTGCAATTGGTAGGCCTGCGAAGCAGACACGGCATTCCAGTCAATGGTCACGCCCACGAAAATGTTGGTCGCACCGTCTGTCGGACTCGATTGTGCCGGCGTATTCCAGGCAAGCACCCTCGTTGCTGCCAAAAAACAAACTAAAAGGGTCAACAAGCTTCTTTTCATATTTTCATGATTGAATTCATGCCCAATTCTACGACCATGAACCCCAACCTTATTTTGAAATAGCTATATTTGAGAAGGTTTTTAGTGTGAGTTAGAAATTGGATATGAGCAATATATTTGATTATCAATAGAATATGTTTTAAAAGTGTGAGTTCACAATTCCTGTAACGACAGCCTAAATCGAATCCAAAACTAGAAATTCATCAACGCTCAACTCTCAACTTTTCACTATTCACTATTCACTATTCACTATTCACTATTCACTATTCACTATTCACTATTCACTATTCACTTTCCACTTCCATCATGAATCATCTCCTTTCCCAACGTTTTCATTCTCTCGACAGCGACCGAAAAACGCAGCTGCGACGTGTATTGCAGGATTCACCGATGGCTTTGCGCTTGTTGGATTTCCTGCAACAGACAAAAAAGGAAAAGCCTTCCACGTTGGAAATCGTGCAGTTTGTCTATGGGCCTGCCACCGCAGAACTCCCACTGAACGTGCAACAGAATCGGTTTTTTAAGCTGCGCAAAAAGGTGCTTGAATTGATGGATCATGCTGATGAACAGGGCGAATCCGTGGAGGGTGTGTTGCCGTTGGAGCGTCGGTTGTTTCATTCCCGGGAATTGGTCAACGACAATTTTTTTGAGCAAGCGCAAAAGGAATTGTCCGCTTTGGTAGCAGATTTATGGTCGGCAAATGTCTTTGAATGGCTCCCGGAAGCCTTGCACCTCCAAGTGATTTGCAAGCGCGCCTTGAATGTCAAAGAAGCCTTGTCCACCTTGCTGACCGACCTGGAAAACGCCGCGCAACTGCAATTCGAATTCCGGCGAATGCAAGCCATGGGCGGTCGCCTTTTTGAAGCAACGATGGCCCAAAACTCCGAATTGGCCCAGAAGGAATTCGCTAAAATGAGTTCAGTTTCCCAGCGTTTTTCCCAATATCCGCGTTTTGCCTTGGTTTACCATCTTGCAGCGGTGAACAACATGCCCTTTTGGGCGGGCTACAGCAGTCGTGCGCACATGCGCCACATCAACGCGATGAAACGCATCGTTGAAACACAGCCCGAGATGCCCGGAAATACCTTCGAAAGAAACACCGGTCCCATTTTGCGCTATTACATCGCCATGGCCTTGAGCACCGCGAGCATGTACAAAGGGGAAATTCAGGAGGCGCATGCCCAAGCGGTCATTGCATGGGACATTCTCTCCAAAACGCCCAATATGCGCCTCAAAAAAACAGAAACCCATTACCACAACAAGGCTTCGATCGAGGTAACCGTTGGAAAATACCGCGATGCGATCCAAACCATGGAGGAACTGATCGAATTCCTCAAAGTCCAAAACCAAGACGCTCGTCGCTTGCAAGCCTATTCGA
Organism: Bacteroidota bacterium; assembly: GCA_016718825.1. NCBI lineage: Bacteria > Pseudomonadati > Bacteroidota > Bacteroidota bacterium. The sequence continues at coordinate 47,977 of JADKCL010000040.1, forward strand.
AATTGGCGACCACGTATACCTACGCCTACCCCAATATCCTATGCCCCGATCCGCAATTTTTGCTGAACCGGCTTGAGGATTACATTGCCTTGATGCGCCAACAGCATACGCCGCAAATTTCCGAAGCGCTGTGTACCAAGGCCATTTTCTATTGGATGAATGGTCGCCACGACGAAGCAAAATCCATTGCCTTGATGCCCGAGACGGCTCCAATTTTTGATGTTCCCGGATTCGGAATGTTCAAGGATCTGCTCACGCTTGGCCAAAATCCATCTGACGCAGAAAGGCAGCGCGTAATCCGCATTTTTGAGCACGAAATCAGGACAAGTGACCGAGGCGATGTCATCGAATCCTGCAAGCGAGGCTTGCGCCTGTTGGGATCAGAATCCCATGTCAAGCCTTGAAATTGCGCTACCACCAAACGCTGAAATCCACTGGAAAATGGTCACTCAGGTCCTTGTGCTTGCGCGACCAAGGTTCCTGAAAATGCGGCATTTGGCGTTCAATGCGGTTGGCCGCCAAGCCGTTTCCACGGTAGAAGACGAAGTCGATCACCCTCAAACTGCGCACGCCATGGCTGTGCAAGTCATTGGGGTATCCGCCGTCGACTGTCGGAAGTTTTACCGCAAGCGGACCGTCCTCGGCATCCAACGTCGACAACATTTCGCGGTATTGCGCTGTGTCGGTATGGCCGGTGTTCATGTCGCCGGCGATGATTTGCGGTACTCCAGCCTGTTTGTGGCGGTCGAGGAGGCTGCGCATTTCTACGCATTGGCTTTTGCGAATGGCATCGGGACCGCCTGCTTGCAGGTGCGTGCCGAGGATTTGAAAGGCATGGCCGTTGCATTCGCCTGCAAGCAGGAGCGCGCCTTTGCGCGCAAAGCAATCGTCAAAGCCTTCGCATTCCACAAAATCGATTTCTTCCAGCAGCTTCAAGGGCAGTTTGCTCAAAATCCAAATTCCCGAATTGGTTTTGATGGAGAATTTGCGGTTGGCCGGTCCGAATTGATACGGGAAGCTGTCTGCCAAGGCTTTGCCGATGATACGTCTGGCATCGCCCAAAAACGATTCCTGAAAGACGAGCATGTCGTAGTCGCTCGCTAGCATTTGCTTGGCGATCTCATGGGCGCGTTGGCGCTTGCCCGTGATTTTTGCAAACTTGGGGAGCATGTAGATGTTCCAAGACAGGATGCGCAGCGGCCGGATTTCGGCATTTTGGATCTGAACCGGAGCCATGCCCGGGGACTGCGCTGACAGTGAGATGCCACCGCTAAAGCCCATGAAGAACAAAACCAAAATTCGGAGCAAATTCATGCTCCAAACTACGCAAATTTGACTTGCATAGGTAACAGCTTTCGTGGTGCATCTATCAAGAGCGACTTCTTCAGCTGAAGTTGGAGCAAAGAATTTGCTTTATTCCGCAGAATTAACTTGGATGAATACGTCTGTTACGCAATCACTTGATTTTCTGAGCAAAGAGGATTCCCCAATGGCCATCGTCATCTTCCTTCACAATCATAAAGTGGTTGTCTTCCAAGATTTTCATGATTCTTTCTTTTCGCCCTTTTCTGAAAGTTTCAATCTCGATGATGATATATTGAATAATGCCAAAATGTTCGGGTTGAATTCCCTGCAAAACATTTTCCTCGAAGCCTTCAACATCAATTTTGAGCAAATCGATCTGCGTGATTTGATGGGCTGAAATGACATCGCTGAGCGTGGTGATTTCAACATTGGTTTTCACCGCATTGTCCATCTGCTTTTCCAGGAAGTAGCGCGCGATGCCCTTGAATATGCCCGCTTTTTGCTTGTAAATGTAGTCGTGTGCTCTTTTTTTATCTACGTCAAATGCATGGAGCGAGGACATTGCAGATGCCGATTGGAGATAGTTCATCGCAATGGTTTCCGGGTGTGCACCCAATCCTTTGTTGATCAAATGCAATTGATTGCCATTGTCGACAAGCGAACAATTGTGCTTCAGGATTTCAAAAATCTGAGGAACGGGCTCAAACGAAAAAATGTTGAGGTTCTTCGCACGTTGATTGAAATACATTGTGCTCAGTCCAATATTGGCCCCGACATCAAAAATTACGGTGCCTTCCTTAAATTCTAGAACATCGTAGCATTTTTTTAGAAAAATCTCATTGAAGACATAGGCATAAGAGAAGAAGCCATCCACTTTGAGGCCACGCTTGATCTTGAAAAAAAATGCCTTGCCAATGACGCTGTTCCCAAGAAGAATCAAAAGCACAATTAAAACGACGAATGCAATGCAATAATAGATGAACATGCTGTTTTATTTCATTCCTTTTAGGCACCAGCATTCCAGCGCTGTGAAGGCAAGATAAGCAAGAAGTGCATTTCCACAAAAATTGCGGCGCCGCTTTGGGGGCGTATTTTGAGATCCAACTTCGTCAGCTCCAAGGACCTGAATGCCGAATTATTGTCCATAGCGAATGCATCCAACCGAGATTAACCACAACGCCAACACGCGCGATTTTGTGGATGCCCGATTATTCCGTGACCTTCACCACTTTGTGGACCACATGTTGGTCTGCCATCCGTACGGAAAGCAGGTAAACTCCGGCCGGCAAGCTGCCTGTCCCAAGTACCAAACGCTGCGCGCCTGCCCGGAATTCCTGTTGCAAGAGGACCTGTCCGAGCTCGTTGCTGAGCGTCAATTCGCCACTTCCCTTGGCAGGAAGGTTGAGCGCCACTTCAAGACGGTCCGTAAATGGATTTGGGAAAATCCTTCCCTCCAAGCCAATTGCAAATTCCTCCGTCCCGACAAAAACAAACTGAATCGTACTGCTGTCCGTATCCGAACAGCCAATCGAATCGGCCATGGTCAAGGTCACCAAATAGCTGCCATCGGTCGCGTAGGTGTACACCGGTGCCATCTGCGCAGATGTGCCGCCATCGCCAAAGTTCCAAGCGTAGGAAGTTCCATTTGGATCATTCGGAGTAAAGGTCCAGTTGAGGCTTGTGCCGGATTGTTGCCCGGTGAAGCTCGCATCGGGTACGGAAATCGTCACATCCATCTGCGGACGGGTGTAGCAGCCGTATTGATCGGTGACTTGCAGGGTGTAAATGCCGGAGGTATTCAAGGTAATCGAGGCACTGTCGGGGCCGGGTTGCCAGTTGTAATCGAACTGAGGACCGTTGAAACTTGCGTCATAAACCGTACCGGCGCAAACCAACGTATCCGAAGGCAGATAGACGAACGGCGGTGCGACATTTTCCTGGGCAAGTTCGGCATCCATCCAAGCCAGCCTCCGTGTGATGTAGGACCGCAGCGAATCGATTTGATCCTGATAAGTTTGGCCACCCAGATCATTCCAAACGGTGAAGTTGCGCGATTGTGCCTCGTCAATTTCGGCATGAAGGCTGTCGATCATCACGTTGAAAGAATCGTTGCTGAGGGTCGTTTGACGCAACATTTCCCAGCGGCAAGCCACTTGCTTGCGGTAGGTTTGCTCCGTCCACAGCTTGCTCCACCAAAATGGAAATGGCCAATAGGGGTGTGTGATTTCCCAAACCCAGCCCGAAGTACGGGAAGGTTCCCAGTATTCGAAGGCGCGGTCATAGTCCCAAGGAGGACCGATTTTCAGCTTGCCGCCATCGGTTGCTTTTTCCTTGTACATATAGGTACTGCGGCCGTAGCTGTCGTAGTTGACGCTGAATTCGTTGACGATCAGGAAGTCAATAAACGTCTCAATCTTCACGAATTTGCGGTACCCATTGACGGGATCGGCAAAGTTGGGGCCGTTGAGGACATCTTCGAAGGAGTCCACATATTCATGGATATAGTTGGCTTGCTGCGGCATGATGTTGCTCGCCTTGGGATAGACGAATTTGAATTCGACGGGCGCAGTACAAGTTTGGTTGTTGATGCAGGGATATGCCGAATTCCAGGCGCCGGGTTCGCCATTGATGTTCATTTCGATGATGTAACCGCCAGTCAATTCTACGCCCGAAACGTCTGCCGGATCAAGCTTGGCAATGTCGATGCGGTTGACGTCGCGTTTGACTTTTTCGGTCAGGGTATAGTAGCCGATGTAGTTGCCGTCGAGGAATACCTCGCACATGCGTGTACGGGGTGCGTAGCCGCCCATGCGGCGTGCCATTTCGTAGGCAATCGTGTTTTTGATGAGCGTATGGTCCAGATATTCAGCCTTGAACATCCAGTCCGTTTCGCGCGGCATTCCCAAGATCGTGGTGTCCAATTCTGCGCCTTGGGCATCCACAGTTTCAAAATCGTAGTTTTTCTTGGGATAGCCGGGGCCTGTGAAGCCCTGCCATTCGGCCATGATCCTTCCCTCGTAGGCGTAATTGGTTTGGTTCACATAGTTGCGCACGCCAGGTCCGTTGTCGATGATCTGCATTTGCACGGGAACTTTGGGGTCGTCGCTGATCGGAGCCCCCAAGGTGGTAAGTTTCACGATGGGGAGGTTGCTGGAACTGACGATAAACGGCATCGCAGGATTATTCCCGAAGGTGATGCTCCAAAACGTCAGAATCCCGATGTCTGCGCCGGCCATGTCGCGGCAGAGCAGGTGCCAAGTTCCATTCGGGTTTTGGCCATTGTTGACGTTGCCCATCGTGCCTTGGCTTTTGAACGTGCCGGTAAAAGGTGCTGTTCCTTGCGTAACGGACGTCCCGGTTCCTTCGAGGCAGGTATTGAAAAAGTTATCGTCCCCGCCGCCGATGCCTGAAAACAGCAAGATCGTCGTTCCATCTGGTGCCTGCAATTGCACCTCCATGTCGGAACAGTAGGTATGGTACATGTTCAGACAAGCCGTTTCCAACCCGAAATTGGTGTCGATCACGGAAGGCAAGCCGCTCACGACGACATCAAACACGACCGTGGTATTGTTGTCGGGAATCGTGTCGGTATGGGTGACGGAGAAGGTCTGGGCCTTCAACGTGCCGAGAAAAAGCAGTGAACAACAAATCAGGAACAAATTCTTCATAGACCAACCAAGTTCTTGCAGCCGAATTCCGGACTGGAAACACGAATGTAAACGTTGTGTGTACAGATTGCAACGGTGGAAGGCGACAGATCCACGATTCTACGAATGTCGGCATGGGATTGGAAGGTGTTTCAGGGAAAGGATTGCCGGTTTTGCATGAACGGGAAATGATTACCTTCGAAAAAAGCATCAGCAATGGCATCTGATCCCCATACCTTGGAGCGCCTGCGGCGCGCACTTCAGCTCCGGAGGATAGACTGGTACGAAAAGCGCATGTTTGGCGGCGACTGTTTTATGGTCGATGACAAAATGTGTTTGGGCACCTTCAAAGGCGGTATCATGTTTCGGGTGGATCCTGAATCCGGCGATGCGTTGTCACAAAGGGAAAATGTGGCGATCATGGAGCAAGGTGGACATGCCATGCCGGGATTTTTGCTGGCATCGCCCGAAGCCTACGACCGCGACGAAGACTTGGACTTCTGGGTGGACGCCTGCCTTGCCTACAATCCAAAGGCAAAGGCAAGCAAAAAGCGGGCAGCAAAAAATGGGCATTGAAACCTTGGTGAATGCGTACAGGGGCAGTGCAATCCCTGAAAATCTTCCTTTTTGTTCTTGAATTTTTCCTCCAAAATCCTAGATTCGCGATTCTAAACCTTATTGAAAAGCGACAAGTATGGGAGCTTGGGACTACGGATTTTTTGACAATGACGCCGCGCTGGATTGCGTGGACGCGCTCGAAGACAGCGAAAACCCAAAGGCATTTTTCAAACGGGCGTTTTCTGATGCGCTCAAATCCACTTACCTCGATCAGGACGATGCCCATGCCGTGACCGTCTCGGCAGTCTATATCGACTTTCTCCTCAATGGCACGCATTATGGAGAAGATCACGAGAATTTGCTCTCATTTGCCAATGCACATCCCAAACTCAAGGTCGATGACCTGCGGGGAGAAGCCGTCAAGGCCCTGCAAAAGGTGATCGGCCCCGACTCCGAACTCCAACAACTCTGGGCAGAAAACAAGGATGATTTTCCGAGTTGGAAAAGGACGATCGAGGACCTCATCGCCCGGCTCAAATAAGTTCAGATTCAGCTTTATTCCATACCGATCTGTCGCCTCGCAGCTGCCGAAACGCGGTGCGATTCCTATCAAAATGCCACTTGGAGCGTTCTGGAGGCCTTTCAGGATTTATCGGCCATTTATCGTCAATTATTCCGATATTTGCACGAAATTTTTGAAGAAGATGAAGAAGGTGTTGATTTCTTTTGCCGCTTTGGCTTTCCTGGGTTGCCAAATTGCCGTTGCGCAATTCGTGCAAAAGCCATTGCCGTATGCATACACTGCGCTCGAGCCATCGATCGATGCGCAAACAATGGAAATCCATTACAGCAAGCACCATGCTGCTTACGTCAAAAACCTGAATGCTGCTGTCGCCGGCACCGACATCGCCAACGCCAAGATCGAGGACATCTTTGCCAAGGTGTCCAAATACAGCGATGCCGTGCGCAACAATGCCGGTGGGCACTACAACCACGAATTGTTCTGGTCTGTCCTCACCGACAAAAAGACCAGCCTTCATCCGCAGTTGGAAGAGGCCATCAAAGCAACTTGGACCAGCGTCGACAGCATGAAAACCCTGCTCAACAAGGCTGCAGCTACGCGTTTCGGATCCGGCTGGGCTTGGTTGTATGTCACTTCCGAAGGCAAATTGGCCATCGGAAGCAGCCCCAACCAAGACAATCCCCTGATGGATCTGTCTCCGATCAAAGGTTTTCCCATCCTCGGAATTGACGTTTGGGAACACGCCTATTACCTCAAGTACCAAAACAAGCGTGCGGATTATCTCTCAGCGATTTGGAACGTCGTGAACTGGGAAGAAGTGAGCAACCGCTACTTTACCGTCGTTCCCAAGAAAAGCAAATTTGATCCTTGGCCCGGAATTGAAGGCCTTTCATCAAGTGATGTCGCAGACCTTCCATCCGATGGAGGAAGGTAATTTCGCACCGATCAAGGCGCGGAGCGCAGAAATGATGCAGAAGGCAGATGCCTTGGCAGCAAGTACCGCTCCTGCCGAATTTAACAAGCCCGATGTGCTCAAAGCCGTGAAAAAGCTCAAAGCCGACAGCAAAAAATTGAATGATCTCGTGACCAAAAAGGCTTCCGACGAAGTCCTCAAGAAGTCACTGACAGCGTTGCACGATACGTTCCATCAAATTGTGGGACTATGTTTCGGAGAAGAGCATTGATTTGCCCGATCTGAACATTCATAAATGTCTAGCATGCCTGGGAGCAGCAATTGAATTACTCCCAAGCTTTATTTTTATACGATGAGTCAAAAGGAAGAAATCAAGTTCTACAGCGTTGGAGGCTCCTACGGAGAGTTTTCTTGTTTCGCTGTGTATCCGATCCGGGTCAAGGGCAAAGTTTGGCCAACAACCGAGCATTACTACCAAGCACAAAAATTTGCCGGCACTTCGCAAGAACTTGCCATCCAAAAGGCAGCCACGCCCATGAAAGCCGCCGAATTGGGCCGGACGAAAAAAATCAGGGTCAGGCCAACTTGGGACAATGTCAAGGACAACATCATGATGGAGGCAATGCGGGCCAAGTTCACCCAATATGCCGACCTCAAGGCCATGTTGTTGGCAACCGAGGATGCCCAAATCACCCTTCACACCGAGACCGATGCCTACTGGGGCGATGGTGGTGACGGAAAAGGCCTGAACAAGATGGGCAAGATCCTCATGAAGGTGCGCGAAGAGCTTCAAAAGGGCTAGTCCATCGAATTTCAGGTCCGGTAAATTACATTTCTATGGTAGCAGGAACGCCTCCGGATTTTGCAGTGGGCATCATCGGGGCAGGATTTGCCGGGATCATCGCTGCCATGCAATTGCAAAAGCAGGGGCGCAATAACTTTATCATCTTTGAACGTGCCGATCAGGTTGGTGGCACTTGGCGTGACAATACGTATCCGGGTTGCGCCTGTGATGTGCCTTCCCATGTCTATTCGATCGCAGCGGCGCCCAATCCAAGTTGGTCGCGCATGTTTTCTCCGCAACAGGAAATTCTTGCCTACATGCAAGATGTCGTTCGGCAAAATGGCTTGGAGGGGAAAATCCGATATGGTGCAGACATTGTGCACTGCGAATTCGACACGGCATCGGGCCGCTGGAAACTGACTGACCGGCAAGGACGGAGCACCACCGTCAAGGCTGTGATCGCAGCCCTCGGTCCGCTGAACAGACCCAAATGGCCTGATATCCCAGGCATTGAAGCCTTTCAAGGAAAAGCCTTCCATACTTCCCAATGGGACCATGCATGTGATTTGACCGGCAAAAACGTGGCCGTGATCGGTACGGGCGCAAGCGCCATTCAAGTGGTACCTTCGATCGCACCCATCGTTGGCAACCTCACTGTCTTTCAGCGCACTGCTGCATGGGTTTCCAACCGCAATGACCATCCGATTTCGCAACCACAACAGCGCCGATACAAGCGGTTTCCGATCCTGCAACGGCTGATGCGTACCATCATCTATTGGGTGATGGAAATTCGTGGACGTTTGTTTATCGGGAATCGTTTTCTCCATCGTTTGGAACAGCGTGCCTGCCTGCGCAAGCTCGAAAAGGAGGTTCAGAATCCGGAGATTCGGCGCAAGCTCACCCCCGCTTATACCTTGGGATGCAAGCGCATCCTGCAATCCGACGATTACCTGCCCACATTCAACCGACCCAACGTCACCCTCGTCACCGATTCCATTGCCGAAATCACGCAGACGGGTATTCGCACAGCCGATGGCGCGGAATTTCCGGTCGACGTGATCATTTTCAGTACCGGATTCGAAGCCGCTGAAATCAAAACCGACGCAACGATCACTGGGCTCGACGGACGCGAAATCTTTGCAGAATGGGCCAAAACGGGCATGGAAGCCTACAAAGGCACCACTTTTTCGGGTTATCCCAACTTCACCTACGTACTCGGACCGAATACAGGCTTGGGGCATAGTTCAGTCCTGCACATCATGGAGTCGCAAATGCCCTACATTTTGCAATACCTCGATGTCTTGGATCAGCAAGGACCGAATGGGTATTTGGATGTCAAGCCCGAGGTGCAAAAGGCGCACAATGCAGCATTGCAGGCGCAATTCAAAGGAACAGTCTGGGAATCAGGGTGCAAAAGTTGGTATGTAAATTCGCAGGGAAAAAACACAACGCTTTTCCCTCGATTGACCCGCGAATTCAGGAAGCAATTGGCGCATTTTGATGCCGCGAATTATCGGTGCGTTCGATGATCCAAGAAGCCTGCGCAGCTGATTTTGATCACGAATTCCCCGAGTTTAAATCGCCATTTTCGCATTCAAAATCAATGGAATGGGAAAGCTGTCTATTCTTCTGAAACTCTTAGGCTTTGTCGCGATCTTCTTGTTTCCTGCAGGATTGCAAGCCCAATGGAATTACGTAGGGCCGGCCGGGATTTCCTCTGGATGGTCTGCTTACAACGATATCGCAGTGGATTCTGGTGGTGCGCCGATCGTAGTCTTTCGAGACATTGGATTGCAGTCTGCCCCCTGTCTGCGGTGGGATGGCAGCCAATGGGAACAAATCGGAGCGGCAAGCGATACATTTCCGGTGGGGTACGATTTGCATTTGTTCGTCGGCAAGGAAGACAAGATTTCCCTGGTTTTTCAGGACGAAGGAAACAACTACCTCTCCTGTATCCGCTACAACGGAAGTCAGTGGGATTATGTCGGTTCCCAATACCTCAGTCAGTCAATGGCCAATTACGTTACCGCAGCCTATGACACTGCTGGCCAATTCCATGTGGCATTTGTGGACATGAACGGTTTCCACTTTCTTCGGGAAAATGGGGCCAATTGGGATGCATTGCCCATGAACGGTTTGCCTTCCCCGATCGCGTATACATCCTTGCAATTCGGTCCTGACAATACGCCGTATTTGATGTTTACCGATATGAATACGTTGAAGGCCAATTGCATGTCATGGAACGGCGCGGCTTGGGTCGGGGTCGGGAACGCCGGATTCTCCACCAATTTTGCCAAAGATGATCGGTTGCTCATTTCGCCTACAGGTGCCATATTTTGTGCTTACGACGATGGCTTGACAACGGTGAAGAAATTGAATGCACAGACGCAAATGTGGGAACTGATCGGGCAGGCGGGACTGGGAGGATCCTTTATGGGCCTCGAAGACTTTATTCGGGATTCAAACGGCGGACTTTATATCAGCACCTCGCAAATTGCAGGCGATCATGCACGTTGCCTGAAATTTGACGGAAGCAGTTGGTCACAGATCGGCGGAACGGGCATCAACGACACGACGGCAGGCTATCCCAATATCGCCCTCAGCCCCGACGGGACACTCTTTTGCACCTACAATGATTTCGAAATTTCCAAAGCGGTCGTCAAGGAATTCGTAGGGGCCGTCAAGGTGGAGGAGCAGGCTTTGGGTGCTGATTTCGAACTGTTTCCAAATCCTGGGTCATCGTCACTCCATTTCAGCGAGCCCTCAATCCGTGCAAAATTCTCGGTGAGAATTCTGGATATCAGGGGCAAGGTTCGTTGGATGGGAAATCTGACGCAGCAGGATGCCGTTTCTGGAATCGACCTGACAAATTTGGACGCGGGATTGTATTTCGTGGAATTGACCTCCGCCAATGGAACATTCTGCCGGAAATGGATCAAGCAATAGGCGAAATTCGGCAATCCTTGTCTAGCGGGTAACCGTCAATTTTTTCGTTTGCAACACGCCTCCTGAGAGGACGTTCACGAAGTAGACTCCCGGTGTTTGCACCTCTAAAATGCAAGCGGCAGCATCGGGATGGGAAATCATCAGCACCTTTCCGAGCAAGTCCGTGACGGTAACTTCCTCAATGGGAGAACCGCTTACCACGTGAAACTGACCTGCGGAGGGATTGGGATAAACCCTGAGATGGGGTCCTGTATCGGCACCCGCCACCCCGACAACCGGCGGATAGCAAGTCCCCGGCAAATTCGCATCGATCCAAGCAAGCCTGCCGACGATCCATTGTTTCATATAGTCCAATTCCTCCTGAAAGGTATTGGCCAATGGGGAAGGGTTGGGCCAAACATAGGTGCCGAGAATCTGCCATTGCCGGAAGTGCCGCACTTGGGCCTGATTGAGCAGCGTCGCAACCGAGTCGATGTAATGAAAGATATGCGCGGTATCGAGGACATTGCTCCGCAATTCCGTCCAACGACATTGTAAGTTGTTGGTAAAGAGGGTGTCTTGCACGAGCCTTTTCCACCAGAATGGCATGTCGCAAGCACAATAATCCGGCTCGTTGTAATGCCAATCTGCTACTTCCGGCGCATTGCAATAGTCCGCTCCACGCCAAGCGCCGTTGAAATCCCAAGAGGGGCCCATCGTCAGCTTCCCGCCCTTGCTGTCCTTGTCCTTGTAGAAGTAGGTCGACAGCCAATAGGCATCCACATTTTTGGCCAATTCGTTGAGGAGAAAATAGTCGACAAACGAGCGTTCATTTCCGAAATGGCGCCATCCGATCGTCGTATCCTGGAAAAATGGTCCGTCCAAGGCCGTTTCAAAGCTGTCGATATAGGCCTCGATATAGGCTTGTTGAACGGGAAGCAAGGTCCCCGCCTTCGGCGAAACCAGCTGGAAATTGATCACGTTGTTGCTCGGATTGGTTTGGTCGGGCAGGAAATTGGATTGCCATGACGGGCCGCCGATCCAGTCGATCTTGGCGATGTAGCCTCCGGTCAGGTCATCGCCGATGGTATCGTTGAGCGTCAATTTGGCGATGTCCACGCGGTCGCCGTCCCGTTTGATGGATTCCGTGATTTCATAGATGCCTTGGTAGGACCCATTGAGAATGACCTCGCAATAGCGCCCGCGGACCGCATATTGGCCCATGTCATTGCTCAGCGCATAGGACAACCAATTGCGCATGCACGACTTGTCGCTGTAGGGCCCATACAAAATCCAATCGTGTTCCTTGGGCATGCCCAGCAGCATCGTGTCGAGGTTGCCGCCGTTTTGGTCCCACGTTTCGAAGGCATATTGTTTCTGCGGAAAGCTCTGCGAACTGTTGCCGCGGACTTCGATGCCAATCCAGCCTTCGTAGGAATTGAAGGAATCGTTGACATGGTTCAGCATCCCCGGGCCATTGTCGATGATGCCCATATAAGCCGCAATCTTGGGGTCATTGGGGATGCTTTGGCCTTGCGTGTTGAGGATCACGAGCGGCAAGTCGGTCGCAGAGACGATTTGTGCCGTCGCCGGATTGTTGCCGAATGTTATCGACCAACTGTTGACGTAGCCGGTGTCTGCGCCATAGGTGTCCGTCACCCGCAGGAACCAGGTTCCGTTGCCGTTTTGTTGATTGTTGACCACGCCCATCTGACTTTGCGGACGGAAAACGCCGGTAAAGGGAGCCGAACCCTGCCAAATGCCGAGCGCAGCAGTATCAGTGAAGCAGGTATTGGTAAAGTCATGCCCGCCGCCGCCTTGGCCGGCAACAAGCAATGTGGTTGTACCATCTGGCGAAACCAAGGAAATTTCCAAGTCACTGTCATAAGTGTGCGTGAGATCAATGCAAACGGATTCAAGGCCAAAACCGATGGTGTCGATATTCGCAGGAATTAAACCAATGACGGTCAGGGGAATGTCAATGGTCGTCAGGTCATGAATCGGTCCGCCGCCGCCCGTGAAGGTCTGTGCAAATGCGCTCGCTACGACAAGCGTGGCTGCTGCCGAGAGCAACATTTTGCGCAGCATTCGCTGATAGATGTTTTGAAATTTTTTCAACGGACTCAGACCTTTCATATTCAATGCATGTTCGGAAATTTCATCGGAAGATCAAAAGAGTGGATGTCATCCCTCAGGCAAATGGACATTTTCCTAAGTCGGCACTCGTGGAGAATCGATTTTTGATAAGCGGGGACTTTTTGCGACATTCGTCAGAGCTTAGTCTAAAGAAATGTCGGCGGAGAACAGTGGCATTTTGAATGTACCGGCCGCCCCACACGCTCCGAGGAAACGGTATGGAAATGCAACGCAGCAGCATGTTGATCCTGATCTTGTTGGTGTTCTGCTCCTGCGGAAATTCGTCGGTACCCACGCGCGAGAATTCTGCATCGATGAAGGAAGTGAATCAAAACGCGTCTCCAACCGAAACGATGGAAGCGTATTTGGAGCGATTTGATACTTGGTTTTCGGAGGCCAATACGCTCATCACCGAAGGTTACGAAAAAGCGAGCGCCAATGTCGTCTTGGAGGAAGATGAGGAATGGGAATGTGATTGGGAAATGGATGCCAAAGCAATCCATGCCGCGTCAAGGAAGGCCATTCGGGCAACGGATTTGCTGGATCCAAGCCTCCAAAAATCATGGCTTTCCATTTTGGATTCCGCTGATGCACAAAGTGGTATTTACACGATCGGAACCTTGATGCACATGGGCAAATATGAACCCAATTACTTCGGCGATAAAACTTCGGGCTTTTTTCAGGAGCAGTCCATGCAGCCTACTAAGGGCTCAAATGGAGAGATTGCATCCCTTTGGTATCCCGAAACGATTTGCGGCGGACAAGCCGTCACGGGCAGGATTGCCGTCAAATTGCGCGAAGAAAAGGGGAAGCTTTTGCTTGTGCATGCGGTTTATGTGCTGGATTAGGGCGGGGGAGGTCGCCAAGTATCCGCTGCCTGAAAGTGACGAAAATACTGGATGGTCGTTGCCTAAAGACGCTCCGTGCCAAATCAAGCTTGATTTGATCGATTGATTTTCGCTAAAAATTTCAGTGGGACACTTGTGAAAAGTTATCCAATTGGCTAACTTTACCCATGCCTCGTGAAATTGCTCGACAAGTTGGGGGTTGGGGGAGGATTTTGGAAATTTTACCATTCCCCCCAAAACTCTGCCTGAACCAAGATCGATTGGCGGGAGGGGGCTCTAAGGGTAAATATTTTGCTGCTTCGATGCAGGAGATTTGGTGATCCTATTCAACGGATTTCAGAAGAAGACGGATAAGACGCCAAAACAGGAAATTGAGCGTGCGGAAAAACTAAAGATTGCTTATTATGAAAACAAAGGGAAATAGCATAGTTTCATGGGATGCCCATCTAGACAAAAAATACGGCAAGGAAGCGGCTCGGATTCAATTTGAAAAGAGTTTGGAAACTACTAAAATCGTGTACTGATCCAAGAGGCGCGGAAGCAACAAACCTCACGCAAGAAAGGAGCTCGCTCTCAAATCTGGGACCACTAAGAGTTATATCTCTCGCATTGAAAACGATGCAAGTGATATTCGGCTTTCTACCCTGATGCGGATCATTCGCGAGGGATTGGGTGGGCAGTTGAAGTTGTCTGTGGAGATGTGATGGAAATTTGAATACGGGTTTTACGAACCCTCCTTTTTTGAATTGCACGCCGCATCCATTTCGATGGCATCAAAGAAATCGTCACGCAGCGCCAATGTCGCCTCGAATCGATCAGCCCAATCGGATGAATGGAGCACCAACGAATCGGCTTCTGCAAGCGGTAGTTCAAATTCCGTTCTAAGAGCGCGTAAACCGTTGCGATTTGGGTGGCACCTTGTGCACGCAACAATGAAATCACCTGTTCCGCGGAATGGCCTTGTGATTTCCAATTCCTGGCAGATTCGCAAAAGGGCTGAAATGCTTCAAACATAACCAACTATTGTCGTTCAATTTATAAATCTAACCGGATCAACAACGCTTTGCAAACCCATCCCCCCGCCAGAGGCGTCCCGTCGATCCGCATGCGGCAAGATGCCGCCGCGTCGTGCCTTGCCATTTTCCATTAGCTTCGCTGAATGCTTCTCAATTCTCAATTCTCAATTCTCCATTTTCATCCTCCATTTCAATTTTCCATTATCAATCCCTATCTTAGCCCCATGTCTACACCCAGTATGATATCTACCTTTAATCCACGTCATGTCGTCACCGTCGATCAGGTCGGCGTGGAGGAGCGGGTCGCGAAGTTCAAGACGCGCTCCATCAAGAAGGAAAGCAAGGTCGCAGCCCTCAAGCTCGCCCTCAACATGATCGACCTCACCACCCTCGAAGGCAAGGACACGCCCGGCAAGGTCAAGCAGCTCTGTTACAAGGCTATGCATCCGCATGATGCCTATCCGGACCTGCCGACTGTCGCCGCGATTTGCGTCTATCCGAGTATGGTCCGCGTCGCCAAAAAGGCCCTCGAAGGCTCCAAGATCAATGTCGCTTCCGTCTCCACGGCCTTCCCGTCCGGTCAGGCACCTCTCCAAGTCAAGCTCGACGACACCAAGTTCGCGGTGGACGAAGGGGCCGACGAAATCGACATGGTCATCAGCCGCGGCGAATTTTTGCGTGGCAACTACAACTTCGTTTTTGACGAAATCGCAGCCATCAAGGAGGCTTGCGGCAAAGCCCACCTCAAGGTGATCCTCGAGACCGGCGAACTCGCCACCCTCGACAACGTGCGCATCGCGAGCGAGATCGCCATGCATGCGGGCGGGGATTTTATCAAGACTTCGACGGGCAAGGTGCAGCCTGCCGCCACGATGGAGGTGACCCTCGTGATGTTTGAGGCCATCCGCGACTTTCTATTATCAGACGGGCAAAATGGTCGGAATGAAGCCTGCAGGGGGCATCCGCGAATCCAAGCAGGCGTTGCATTACCTCGTGATGCTGCGCGAGACGCTCGGTCAAGCCTGGATGAACAACGAATGGTTCCGGTTTGGCGCTAGCACCCTCGCCAACGACATCTTGATGCAGCTCGTCAAGGAAAAACGGGCGTTTACCAATCATTGGACTATTTCTCCATCGACTAAGACAATGGCAAAAGAGAAAAAACCGGCCGTGGTCGGCCTGCAATTCGATACAGAATGGCAATATGCACCCTCGCCGGAGAGCAGGGACCATATTCAGCTCAAGGACCAATACGAGCTGTTCATCGGTGGGGAATGGGTGAAACCTTCGTCGGGCAAATACTTTGACACGATCAATCCTGCGACCGAGGAAAAGTTGGCACGTATCGCCGAGGCCAACAAAGCCGACGTGGACAAGGCCGTGAAAGCTGCCCGCCACGCCTACGACACGTATTGGAAAGCATGTCGCCCAAGGACCGCGGCAATACATCTTCCGCATTGCCAGGATGTTGCAGGAAAAGGCCCGCGAATTTGCCATCATCGAAACGATGGACGGCGGCAAGGCGATCCGCGAATCCCGCGACATCGACGTGCCTTTGGCGGCCAACCACTTTTTCTACTATGCGGGCTGGGCCGACAAGCTGGAATACGCATTCCCCAACCGCAAACCCGAGCCGCTCGGCGTCGCCGGACAGATCATCCCCTGGAACTTTCCGCTGCTCATGGCCGCTTGGAAGCTCGCGCCGGCCTTGGCGACGGGCAATACCGTGGTGCTGAAACCCGCCGAAACGACGCCTTTGACGGCGTTGAAACTGGCAGAATTGATTCAGGAAGCGGATTTGCCACCCGGAGTCGTGAACATCATCACAGGATTTGGCGCAACGGGTGCCGAGCTTGTGAACCATCCCGACGTGGACAAAATCGCGTTTACAGGTTCGACCGATGTCGGAAAGATCATCCAACGGGCGATCGCCGGAACCAACAAGAAGGTGACACTGGAATTGGGTGGCAAGGCTGCGAATATCATTTTCGAAGACGCACCGCTGGATCAAGCTGTCGAAGGCATCATCAACGGCATCTATTTCAACCAAGGCCACGTCTGCTGCGCGGGTTCGCGCCTGTTTGTGCAGGAGGGCGTGTATGACACGGTCATCCGCAAGCTCAAAGACAGAATGAAAACCCTGATCGTGGGCGATCCGCTGGACAAAAACACGGACGTCGGCGCGATCAATTCCGCAAGTCAGCTCAAGACGATCCAGGATTACATCAAAATCGGGCAGGATGAAGGCGCAGAAATGTTCCAGAATGCCTGTTCGTTGCCCGGAAAAGGCTTTTGGTGCCGTCCGACGTTGTTTTTGAATGCTTCTCAGAGCCACCGCATCGTGCAAGAGGAGATTTTTGGTCCCGTCTTGGCAGTGCAGACCTTCCGCACCGTCGATGAGGTGATCGAAAAGGCCAACAATACGAGCTACGGCCTCAGCGCCGGGGTTTGGACCGACAAGGGTTCCAAGATTTTCCAAGTCAGCAGCAAGCTGCGGGCCGGCGTGATCTGGGCGAATACGTACAACAAGTTCGATCCGGCATCGCCATTCGGCGGCTACAAGGAGAGTGGATTTGGAAGGGAAGGCGGACTGCACGGGCTGGGGGCTTATGTGCGGTTTTGAGGGGAATCGGTGAGAAAATGGCAAGTTCAGTAGAAAATATCGCCAAAATCCGGACTTATCGGTCGATTGAAGAGTTGCGGGCACTATGGAACACCCTCAAAGAGAAGGAACCGAACCTGAATTGGGAAGCAGGACTTGCGTTTGAGTATTTGATTGTGCGAGCTTTCGAAATTGAAGGAGCGCGGGCGACCTACTCTTATCCTGTGGAATTGCTTGGCAAGAAAAATATTGAACAAATTGATGGATTGGTTTCGATTGACAGTCTAAATCTTCATGTTTTGATTGAATCCAAGGAATGGGATGCAACAGTTCCATTTGGGCCAATGGCAAAAATGAGAAGCCAACTGATGCGGCGTCCTCAAACTTGATCGGATCTTTGTTCACAACCTCGGCTTTCACTTGGGAAGCGACCATTTTAGCCCATTTTTTTGCCCCGCAGACTATCTTGTTGTGGACGTCTGACGATATTGAGTATTGTTTTGAAAATGAGTACTTTGTTGGCTCGCTGCTGGCAAAGTACCACTATGCAATTCAGGAAGGAAAGCCTAATTTTGATTTAAAGGTAAATGACCCAAAAAGGAGGGAGAACGCATGAAAACTAGAATAGTGACCGAAGGCCCTGATGATGCAGAAATTTTGAGGTCTATCTTGGGCGTTTCAATGGCTTGATCGATGAGATTGGCTTTCGCACAGGAATTGTGAGTGCAGTTATTGCCACTGACACGATTTTGAGCACTTCCGATGATGTCGTGATCTTGGTTGCCGACGCCGATGACGACAAAAGTAAATCCAATGAGGCTTACGTGAGGATGCTTGTAGGCAAGGATCGTGAACGGTTCAAGCTCATTTTGCTTCAGCCAGAAATAGAATCTTTGTTTTTTTCAGACAAGAACGCTTTGGAGGCTGCGCTTGGGCAAAAAATTCCAGACATGGTTTGGGAAATTGGCATGTCTGCCCCCAAAAGTACGTTGTCGGCACTACTTGGCAGAGGGAAAAAAGCCGACTTCTCTAAGTTGCTTTCTTCAATTCCCCTGCTGTCCGCCATGCGCAACCATCCCAAAATCAAGGAGATACAAGAATTCGCCCAAGTGGCACACGCATAAACACAATGGCAAAGACAAAAACACCAGCGGAAAGCAGCAAAAGCAACGGCAAGAAGCCCGTTGCACCACCTGTTGCGAAGACATCGGCCAAGGCCGAAACGGTAGCCAAGGCTTCGCCCAAGGCCGCGCCGATCGCCAAGGCGACGACGAAGCCGGTTGCGGCAGCAAAGCCCCTGACCCCGCCCGCTCCAAGCAACGGAAAGGAAACAAAAGCCGCTACCGCCCCGCCGAAGAATGTGCGCTTGAACGTCCAAAAGACCTACAAGCTCTACATCGGCGGCGCCTTTCCCCGCACCGAATCCGGACGCTACATCGGCTTCAAAAATGCCGCTGGCGAACTCATCGCCAACTATTGCCGTGGCTCCCGCAAAGACTTCCGCAATGCCGTGGTCGTTGCCCGTAATGCCTTTAACGGCTGGGCCAACCGCGCCCATTTCAACCGCGGGCAGATCCTCTACCGCATCGCGGAGATGATGGAAGGCCGCCGTGCCCAGTTCACCGCCGAACTCGTGGACCAAGGTTTGACCTTCGATGCTGCCGAAAACGAAGTTTCCGCAGCCATCGACCGCATGGTCTACTACGCAGGATGGTGCGACAAGTACCAACAGATTTTCAGTTCGGTGAATGCCGTCTCGTCCAGTCATTTTGACTTCTCGATGCAGGAAGCAATGGGTGTGATTTCGGTGTTTGCGCCGAAGGAACATGGTTTGCTCGGGCTCGTTTCTGTCGTCGCGCCGCTCATTGCAGGAGGCAACACGGTGATCGTTTTGGCTTCCGAGCTGTATCCGCTCACCGCGATCACATTCGCGGAGGTGATCAACAGCAGCGACGTCCCAGGCGGGGTCGTCAACATCCTCACGGGCCTCCAATCCGAACTGAAAGACCATTTCTCGACCCACATGGATGTCAATGGAATGGTCTATGCCGGTAAAGACAGCGCATTGATCGCTACCCTTCAGAAAAATGCGACCAACAACGTCAAGCGCATCCTCGTGAACAAAACTGAGGATTGGTTTGCCGATACCGCTCAAAGTCCTTACTTGATTGCTGAAGCGCAGGAGGTGAAGACGACTTGGCACCCGGTGGGAGTTTGAGTTTGAGTGGGAGTGGGAGTGGGAGGATGAGCGCGAACGGATTGCATGGGATTCGGCATTTAGTCTAAGAAGGATGCGGGAAGGGTGCTTAGCAAATGGTGCTACTTTGAGAGGCATGCATCTCCTGAAATGCCCTTTCAATGCAGCTTTTCTATCTAAGGTATAAGTGCCCAGAAGAATACCCGATTCCAAGCCATTCTATTCTCCAACCTTGGCCTTCAGCCGTTCCACTTCCTTTTCGAGTAGGGCCACGTATTTGTCATTATAGTTGGATGGCTGACCATGATAGTGGTTCACTTGTTCTGCTGCAACGGCTTGTACCATCTCATTGTTGCTGATATTGAACACAGTAGAGGATCAAAATTCAATATCTTGGCAACGTCACCATCAAGAATTTCAGCAATACGATACAATTTTGAGAGTGTGAGGTCGGTTTCTCCACATCCATTTTGGAATATCCCGACAAACTGAGATTCAATTCAGCCGCCATTGACTCACGGGTGATTTCCTTGAGTTCGCGAAGCCTCCTAATCGTTGCAGATACATCCAAAGTGGTACGCATTGCCCAAAGGTAGCAAAATAATTCTGGAAGTAGCAAGAAGGGAGTTGTAATTGCAGTCTTTCTTGGGGTGCGACCCTAACTTTATAAGGTAGCAGTACTGAACAAAGTGCTGAATGACTTCAATCTGCACGAACGTTTAGGTTATCGGGTCACAATGAACACAAAACGAATATTCTTAATCTTTCTGGCGACATTTGGTTTTGTCAAATTGACCTGCGCCCAAGTCCCATCCTACGTACCTACAAACGGTCTCGTAGGATGGTGGTCTCAATGGCAATGCCAACGATGAAAGCGGGAATGGGAACAATGGAACTGTGAATGGGGCGACGCTGACTGCGGATCGGTTTGGGAATCCAGGGAAGGCGTATGATTTTGACGGCGTGGATGATTTTATTGACATTCCAAACAGCACAACTCTTGAATTTCCGAATAGCAACCAGTCTTTTTCATTTTGGATTCAAATACCTGTAATTCCTAGTCCTTCAGGCAATGATATGGCAGTCCTTAGCAAGATCAATCCAAACTTGGGAGGTGATCCTTCCGGGAATTCCAGTCAAGGATTTGATATTGTTTTCGGTCAACAACCAAATCAATTCCTAGGGTAAAAGGATAAAAGCGGCCTCAACCTCCCTTGGGCATTTCTTACGATATCTTCAGCAAGTATTGGTGTCACAAGGTGGGCGCATATCGTACTTACAGCGGATAAGGCCAACTCTCTTCTAACGGGGTATTTGGATGGGGTCAATTTCACAACGAGTGCAATTGATCCAAATACATTTGTGGGTCAGAATCAACTATCTATTCGTATTGGATGGGGCCATTGGGTCAGTTTTTCGGTACCAAACAATTACTTCCTAGGCCAACTCGACGATATCGGCATCTGGAACCGTGCACTGACACCCTGCGAGGTCCGCGCTCTCTACCTCTCCTCCACCCAACCCTATGCCTCCGCCGATACCCTAAACAATTGCGGCAGCTACACGTGGCCAGTAACAGGACAGACCTACACCCAATCCGGCATCTACACCGACACCCTGCAATCCGTGCAAGGCTGCGACAGCATCGTGGGCCTCGATCTCACCATCCTGCAGCCCAGTGCGGTCACGCTCACTGAATCCGCTTGCGGCA
>JADKCL010000041.1 GCA_016718825.1 Bacteroidota bacterium
CTTGGACACATCAATTAAGATATTAAAACTCTTGGCAGCCTTGTGCTTCTTGATCTTACTTTCTGTTCTCCCATTTTGTCTTTACATGGAGCACTTGGGAAACGTCTGGCTGAAGCAACAATGGGCTCTAGGAAGGGAAGTCAAACATGAGGGTTTGGAATTTTTATTTCTGTTTGGGTTTGGCTTGTATTCAATCCCTTTTCTATTTTGGACAGCAAACATATTTAGAAAACCAACAGTCAGAAAATTCTTCGGCATCATCGCAATTGTTTTGTTGGCAGTGATTCCAGCTTTGCTGCTGAATTACTTCTTTTATGGCGTTTTCTCTCGTTATCATCATTGACATCGTAGGCTTCATCATCTCTGAGTTAAATTTATTTCGCGCTATTGCTCGTCGTGAACCGAAATCGTTGCACTAGGGTGGTTGTGAAATAGGGCGAATGAGCGAGCTTCTTGGAATGAAGAGGATATTCGCTACCTTGGTCAAGGTATGAATGGCATTCGTCGATCGGCTGGATTGGGGTATTGGAGGCAACGGCTTGCGTCAAACTTGGTGGTATCACCAAGGTAGGAAAACCGTTCCACAATCCTGTTTTCGTGCGGACGATTGCTCAAGATTGGCAAGACTAATTCGAAAGACAATGAAACGAGTTTTATTCATCCTGACATTCGCGCTCAGCGTGATCGCGGCTCAGGGGCAAATCATCAATGGCAGCTTTGAAGATGGCGTCGTCGCCAACCTATCCAATTGGGAATGGATTTGCGGGGCAACTTCGTTGAATAACGCACCGGCCGGTGGAGGGAATTGGTGCATCCAAGTGAATGGGGGCAACACGCAAGGATGTATGCAAGGCTACGCTTACCAAAGCATGCCGACCATTACCGATGGACAATCATTTGTGCTTTCCGGATGGGCTTTTGCCGAATTATCACCCTCCGTCGGACTGTATTTCGGCACGATCAACAATGGCATCATTACGCTTCAAGCAGGGGACACCACACATTCCACTTCCTGGGCGCAGCTCCATGTTCAATCCAGCTTTTCGCTTTCCACGGGGGATACGGCATTGGTGGTTTTAGATGGCGGACTTGTGGGCGGACCGCTTCAGGGTTACGGCCATTTTGACCTCATCAGCCTTGAACCATTGACGGGAATCGATGCTCCTGAACAACCACAATCATCGAAATTTTATCCGAACCCAATGCAAGCCCAAGCGACTTTGCGGACAAGCCATCCCTTGCACAATGCAACACTTTTGGTGTGCAATATTTACGGGCAGACCGTGAAACGAATGGAAAATTTGCGTGGGCAAACCGTGGTTCTCTCCCGGGACCATCTCGAAAGCGGGTTGTATTCGGTTTGGCTCCTGCAGGACGGCAAAGTGATTTCGGTGGAGAAATTGGTCATTGCCGATTAACTTGCAATAAAAAAATGGAACAGGCGTCCGTCATCGTTTTTGGAGCATCCGGCAAAACGGGGCAACAAATTTGCCAGAAATTGGCCGAAAAGGATGTGCAACATTTCGCTTTTGTCAGGAAGGGCTCCGAAGACAAAGTCAAGACACAAAGCACAGCATTGATCTTCGGCAGCGTGTTGAACAAGGAGGACGTAGAGAAAGCTTTCAAGGCCCATCCGCTGATTACAGATGTCGTCATCGCATTGGGGAGCAGGGACTTGAAAAAGTCTTTTATTCGGTCAACCGGGACGCAAAACATCCTGGATGTCATGACCAAGCTTTCTGCCCGCTGCAAAATCCATGTGATCAGTGCATTGGGTGTGGGCGAAAGTTGACGTCAGCTCGGTTGGTTCGCGAAGCTGCTCTGCAAGGTGCTCCTCAACCATGGATGCAAGACCATGGGCTCCAAGAGGAAGCTATCGTAAAAAGCGGGTTTCCATTTCACATCCTCCGGCCCGTGGGGTTGACCGATGGCGTGGCAACCGGCAAGGTCCTTGTTCAAAACGCAGGATTCTTGCCCAACAACAGCATCGCAAGAGCAGATGTCGCTTTATATTTGGTGGAAAGCCTGTTGTCTGATCGGTCGGCTTCTCTTTGTAAATGTTGTGGATTTGGCGCCAAGCAAGCCGGCGAAGCCGGTTGAACCCCCATACCCGGGGGGCGGACGGGCTCCAGTTTGCGCCACCGCCGGGTTGGTACAAGGAAAAGGCGTACTTTCATGCCGATAAACATCTAATAATATGAAAGCTCTCCTCCTTGCAAGTTTGTTGATCGCCATGGTGACAGGCTCCCTGTTTGCGCAGGTGCATCATCATCAACATGAAGCCCACGACAGCACCGAAACGGCCAATGAACACATGCATCAATCTTCGACGGCAGAATTGATCCAGCGATTTGAGTCCCCGGAGCGGGATGCCTATCAGCAACCGGAAAAGGTGATGGCATGGCTCGGGAAATTGAAGGGCAAAAAGGTCATGGACATCGGGGCCGGATCCGGTTATTTTTCGGTGAAATTGGCAGCCAAGGGCGCAACGGTGATTGCGGCGGATGTGAACCAGGAGTTTCTCGATCATATTCAAAAGCGCATTCACGAAAATGACCTGAAAGGCATCCAATTGCGGAAAATACCCTATGACAGCCCGGATTTGGCGGACGCCGAAGTGGACATGGTCTTGATTGTGAACACCTATCACCACATCGAAAACCGGATCGCTTACTTTGCAAAGGTGAAAAAGGGAACGAAGCCCAAAGGGGAATTGGTGATCATCGACTTTCTGAAGACGGATGTTCCCGTGGGGCCGCCGGTGGAGCATAAGGTTTCGATCGATGAGGTCATCGGAGAGCTGCGGAAGGCGGGTTATTCCCGGTTTGAAGTCAACGTGGATTTGTTGCCCTATCAGTATTTGATCAAAGCCAATTGACAGACCTTTCGGTTGCGGATCGGGTGCCGATCAACCCCATGACAGCATTGGAAATTGGCCTATGAATTTGTATTTCATGGGGTTATGCATTCTGTTAAGCATTTATTCACAATTCTTCTGGATTGCAGCAAGGTTTTCCGGAAATGAGCATCTAAACCCTAGAATCTGTGAATTGAAATGATAAAAATGAAGAATATTTTCATTCTGTCCGTGCTTTTGCTCGCAGGCTTGAAGCAGCATGCACAAAGTTTTTACGACCTGAACACGGTCCAAACCATCCAAATCGTTTTCACGCAATCCAATTGGGATCAACTCCTCGATGCCGAGGCTGCAGGCGCCGGCAACTACATCATGGCCCAATCCATCACGATCAACGGCACCCTGTTTGACAGCGTCGGTGTGAAATACAAAGGCAATAGTACCTACAACCCCAATCAAGTCAAAAACCCTTTCCACATCGAATTGGATACCTACAAGTCCCAAGACTATCAAGGGTTCAAAGACATCAAACTGAGCAATGTCGCCAAGGATCCGTCCTTTCTCAGGGAGGTGCTTTCCTATCAGATCCTCGGGCAATACATGGACGCTCCCCGGTCCAACTATGCCAATGTCTATGTCAATGGTACCCTGATCGGATTGTACAGCAATTCAGAATCGATCACCAAGACATTTGCAGACAACCACTTCTATTCCAATGACAACGCCTTTTTCAAATGCAATCCACCTGCGGGTGCCGGACCCGGCTCCACCAATTTGCCCAACCTCGTTTACCAAGGCACCGACAGCTCCCTCTACTACACAGCCTACGAACTAAAATCTGCCGGAGGATGGGGAGAACTGATCGATCTCTGCGACACACTCAAGAATACCACAGCATCCATCGAGAGGATTTTGGACGTGGACCGGGCGCTATGGATGATTGCCTTCGACAACGCCTTGGTCAACCTGGACAGCTACATCGGAGGTTTTGCACAGAATTACTACCTCTACCGCGATGATTACCGTCGCTTCATTCCTGTCGTTTGGGACTTGAACGAATCTTTTGGGCGGTTTTCCTCCACCGGGACCGGTAATCTCACCACCACCTTGGCCAAACAGCAAATGACGCCGCTACTGCATGAAAATGATGTGCTGTTTCCCCTGATCCAAGAGCTTCTTGCGGTCCCCATGTACAAGCGTATGTATTTGGCGCATTTCAAGACCATCTTGGAAGAGAATTTCGCCAATGGCAGTTATGCCGCGACCGGACAGAGCTTGCAAACCTTGATCGACGCCCACGTGCAGGCCGACAACAACAAGTTTTTCACCTACGCCAATTTCACCGCCAACCTCAATACAGATGTCACGGGCGGCGGGCCAAACGGTACCACGCCTGGCATCACCAACTTGATGAATGGGCGCAACAGCTATCTGCTCGGGCTCTCCGAATTCACACAAATTCAACCCACCATCAGCAATGTAGCGCCCTCCAATGCTACCCCGCTGCAAAACGATCCCGTGACCATCACGGCCACCGTTACGGATGAAAGCACCGTTTATCTTGGCTACCGCACGGCCCTCGGCGCCCCTTTCCAACGCCTGACCATGTACGACGACGGTGCCCACAACGACGGTGCAGCCAATGACGATGTTTATGGCCTTCAGGTCACGATGACCACTACCTTCATGCAATACTACATCTATGCGGAAAACAGCAATGCAGGCAAGTTTTCACCCGTGCGCGCAGAGCATGAGTTCTATGAACTCGTAACCACTGCTCCAGCTGCCAGTGATTTGGTCCTCAATGAATTGATGGCTTCCAACTCCACCACACAAGCAGACTCCAGCGGTGAATTTGACGACTGGATCGAACTCTACAACAACTCGAGCAGCGCGATCTCCTTGGACGGCTATTACCTCAGTGACAATGCAAACAATCTGCTCAAATGGGAATTCCCTGCCAATAGCACCATCAATGCATCCGACTTCTACATGGTCTGGGCAGACGAAGATTCATCCCAAGGCGCCAACCATGCCAACTTCAAGCTCTCCGCCGCAGGGGAGACCCTCTACCTTGTGAATGCCTCCGGTGTCGTGGTTGATCAAGTCACATTCATGAACCAAGCCACCGACACCTCCCATGGCCGCTATGTCAATGGTACCGGCCCCTTCCAGACGATGCCCCCTACCTTTGATGCCGTCAATCACCTTTTTGGCGGGCTCGCAGTCGCCGATGCTGATGCCATCGGCCTCCAAGCTTATCCCAATCCTGTACACGATCGCTTGCACCTCGCGCTCGCGACCGCAAGTCGGAAGCCCATGGAGGTGTACATCATCGACATGTCCGGGCGCACGACCTATCAAGGCTCCATCCAAGATCACCTTGTGGTGGAGACCGCCAATTGGCCCAGCGGCATGTATGTCGTGCGGGTTGGAGAAAGCTTGCTGCGGGTGGTGGTGCAGTAGGCCTGATCCTCCGCACCCATGTCCCAAATGCCGCGGAATGCCTTTCCACCTCCCCTACACATGCTGCGGTCTCGAGATCAGCGGATCGTCCGTCCCGTTGATCCATGGCAACAGCTCCGCGGCAATCGTTGTAAAGGCCTCCCCATCATCGAGGCCTAACGAAGCAAGCGAACCCGCTCCGCTGATGCAGCCACTTCCCGGCTGACAGGTAACGCCATTTTCCAATTCCGGGATACTCAAACAGCCATCGCCAGGACCGAAGGGATAGGACCGCGTAGCGCAATGAAACAACAGATCCCAATTCTGTTCTGTGGGATTCAAGGCATAATTTTCGGCGGCTTTGATGGTCTCCACGATCGTTTCGATTGCGCCTTGCGCGTCGATAAGTGCGTACCCCAGCGCGACGACCGCGCGCGCGAGGATTTGGTTGGGCAAGGAAGCGACGTCCTCGGATGCGATGCATTCCTGATCGAGGTAGCTGATGAAACGCAAGAGCGCGGCCCTTGAGGGAGGTGCGGTGAGGATTTCTTGGAGGGTGGATTTTGATTCTGAGGGCATTTTCGGTGGGTGCTGATGTTTATTTTTATTGGAATCTGTTTGGTTGCTATTGTGTTGGTTCAGAATATTCGACCCCGCTGGGGTCGTTACGAATGGTGGAAAACTTTGGTCTATAAACGTTGGACCCCGCTGGGGTCGACGGCGTTGGCGAGCCGCCAATTCTATAAACGGTTGACTCCGCTGCCACGTGCCGCGAAGCGGTGGGGTCTAACCCTTCTCCTGTGAGTCGAACACTAGGCGAATTTGATTTGAACAAGGCGTCACTGCCAATGGACTGCATAAGCGCATTCATTTCTATAGATCATAACTATTTGGCACATTTAGTATTACTTCACAATCACAATGACTTCCTCCCCAACTTTGGCAAAAATCAAGAACCTCATTTTCATTGAGTCCAACACTCGCTATCCATTCCTTGGTCCATTTCAAAGAGTGGTCACAGAGGCTATTCAGCTGGTTGGTTGCTTCATCAAATTCAATATGAATGTGGTCGTCGATAAAATCACACATATCGATAACTTGATCTTCTGTCAAAATATTTTCCATTTCCGGCATTCGATTACTTTAAAGATTGATTTCGCCACACAAACCTTTTCAAACATCTGGAGCCTGCATTCAACAAACGACATGCACGCTGATGATTGTTATTCAACTAATTCGAATCCTTTTACAATCCTATTGAATATTTCCCTTGAATTTTCAGTCTTAAAAAAGGAATCTAAGAACAAATTATCAAGAATAATCGGATTCTGCCCTTTCCTGAGGTCTCTCATAAAAATTACCACGGATTCGATCTTATCATTCGAACTAATTTTACCACAAATCTCTTCAGCTCGCTGTATCAATCTGTCATCTGCATTATCAAACCTTCTAATTCCGGATTTCGGCAGAATACAATGATCAAAAACATCTTTCCCATAAATACTCACATTATCAAATTTCAAATCCGACAAATCGCAACGCTTGAACACAGTCTCATTGTTTCTGATTTCTGGATGCTTGTCCCTTAATATTGGATTCTTCAATAATCCCGACAAAAAGCAGTCGTAAAAATGTTGCCCCGTAAACAAATCCATTCCGATGAATTCACAATTCTCAAACCTGCAATCGGCATATTTCGCTGGACTACCAAGGGAACTGTACTTTCCGTAAAATCTACAATCAACAAAACGACATTTAGAATATACTGAATCAAATCCTAGGTAGCAGTTCTTAAAGTGGACATTCTGAAACACAACATATTCGATATCAGCCTTCCTAACAACCAACTCATCAAACAAAATCCCTGAGAATTCTCTCCCCTTCATCTCACCAGACCATACAATTCCATGTTCTTTTGTTCTCTTCATAACTCGGACGCCTCCTTAATTTGCAGCCAACACCCAGACATACGAAACCTGCCTCTCAAAATCCACCGATCTAGTTTCGGCAATTCCGCTCTCAAATCCAACTACAGCCTTTTCCAGAAAACAATTTTGTCTTCGCCGTCTTTCCAAAAGTCGGTAATCACAGCCATTTGGGTATAGCCAATCTTTTGATAGAATTTTCTGGCGCCTATTTGCGCATCGTCACTGGATGTTTCTACGATGAGGATTCTACCGCCCATGCGTTTGAGCAGTTCTTCGATGTACTGCATCATGGCCGTTGCCAATCCGTTTCGCTGAGCGCTCTGGGACACCCCAATTGCCAAGAGGTTATACGTGCCGTCGGTCAGTTTCTCCGGAACACAATACCCGATTGCATTCGGTGTTGTGTCGTCAAAGTGGGCAAACCAAATGTCTTGGGTGTCGGCATTGTTGAGGTAATCGGAAATCATCTCATCCAAATACTCAGATGGAAACAACTCACTTGAATCGACGACCTTTTTCAGTCCCTCCACGTCGTCTTGTGTAACCGCTCGTATTTTATCGTGCATTTTTTGTGTCTATTGATTGACGGTGCAAATTGTGTGTATTTTTTGAATTATTTGTATTGAAGATTCACGTTTTCTTTGTGGTTATAGGGTTGGGGGTAATGGTTTGCAGCTACAAGAAGTTGGCGATTTCGAAGCAATTCGATGGCAACCAAGCAGAACTTTTGATCGAAGACAAAGCTTAAATCAAACTGAACCGCCACTTTCTTGTAGATAACATGCTGTTCTCTCGTCCGCTTTGCCTATTATTTGGTATAAGTAATAAAGTCGATCCATAAATAGTCGTTTACCGTCGGGTCAACTGCGTATATTTCCCCCGTTGTTTTATTCTCAATTGTTACAAAGTCGTGGTCCTTAAAAAACGATGAACTGAAATATTGGTGAACATTCGTCCCAAGGAAATAAAGCTCTCCGATTTGCGGTTTTGCAATCCAAGCGTCCTTAAGGTTATACTTATCCAAAAGGTAGTTACAGGTCGCGGCAAAGAATGCGGCATAACCAACACAATGTGCTGTCTTTGAAGTGATGAGCTTGTTTGGGTCAGTGTCGTTTCTATCAGAAGTAAAGTTAAGCTTTTTTGAGGTTATTGAAAGCCCAAGTTTGATTATTTGCCCAATGTCAGGGTCGTCTTGCTTGTCAATGCTTGCGTCAATATACTCTATAAGATTTTCGTCCGTTGCCAAATAAGTAGCCCGCAGCCCAACAGACTTATACGTCACCAAGTTTCTGTAAAACCAACCACGAAACAAAAGTCCAACTGTCGACAGAATTAAGGTTGCAAAAAATATCCTTTTAATGATTTTCATTGTTTAACGGTTGTTGTTTACAGTTGCAGGTAACACCCAAATAAACGAAACCACCCATATTCATTTCCATCCAACCAATTTCGATAGCCCATCCCAGAAATGCAAGTAACCCTTGTTAATCGATTCAAAAATAGCTGATTAGCCCACTACCCCTTCCCCGACTTCTCAAACCTCTCCAACAGTTTATCCAAATGAAACATTCGGTCATTGAGCAGTTTTTGAAGAAAGATGACCAAGGGAATTCCGAGGGCCCATTGGAAAATGGCACCGCCGACTTGGAGGTTGGCGCATGCTGCTCCGGGCGCGGGCGGGAAAAGGAGGTCTTGGATTTGCCAGCTCATGGTCGGATAAATCAGGATCAAAATCCCAAACAGCAGCACCGAAAGCGACCCAAAAACGTAGGTCAACCGCGCATGGCCGATCCACCGGATGAGGCCGTTGATCAGGAATTGGGCGAGGAGGAAGAGGAGGAGTTCTAGCATGGGGGACGCAGCAAAAAATCGTTCTGTGGTATCGCGATGGGCAACATTGTCTTGCAAGATCAGCCGACCGACGATTCTTTTACGGCCATCATCAACGCCAAGTTCCTTTCCAAATGAGCCGTCGAAATTTGAGGGTTCCAATCGGGTTTGTTTTTGATAAATTCATACCATTGAGGCAGATGCCTTTCCAAATGATGGGTTGAATTTTTCCGATCAAGGTACATGACCGCCTGCATCACATCCGTTTGATCAAACCACAAATCAGGTTTGGTCAGGTAATAATCCAAATAGAGATTGAGGTATTCCACGCACTTTTCCGTGTTGAAGAATGCAAACACCATCGCGTATACCCCGCCCGCGTAGCAGACTTCGCTTTTCAGCAAGTGGGTGCCGATGATGTCGATGTATTGCGGTTGATCCGTAATTGCCGCAAAAAATGCACCTGTCTGCCTTGTCCGCCAATTGAAGTCACCCAAGCTCTGTTCAATCACCTCCGTGGTAATCTCCGGCTTGATCGAAATCAACTGATTGAGCCAATCTGCGTCTGTTCGTCCAATGCGCGCGTAGAACGGAATGGACCATTTTTCTATAAATTCCCGAGACAATTCGAATCCATTGCTGTAGGATTCCAGCGATTCAAAGGGGGAATGGTGCCAGACCGTTGCGCCAGCAATATGGCGTTTGATTGCTTCGAGTTCTTTTTCGGTCATCTTTCCTCAATTTTCAATCTATGTCGCTCCGTTCAGCATTGTGCATTGCGCAGGTAAAGCATGGTAGAACAACGAAATGTAACCATTTCCATCGTCCTTCGGCTCGCCTTCGGGCCGTGCCGAAGGACGGAAAATTCCGGGGAAAACGTGATTGTTCTACCATACTTCATCTCCGCCGCGGCGGACAGAAAGGCTAAACTTAACTGCCATTTTTTACCTGATTTCCTTCAACAAAACAGGGAGGTCATCAAGATGCATTTCCCTGGTATATTCCATTTCATCATCCAAATAATAGCTCAATGCATCGCAGAGGTCGATCAGCGCCAACGACAAAAGCAAAACGCAAGTTCCGGCTACAAAATCAGCGCCCCAAATGAAGGAAATCGCAGTATCTTTTCCTTCAGGCCGGAACGCAATTTCATCAAACTCATCGAGAAACTCCTCGGTTGTGTTGGTAAAAACCTGGACCATAGTTCTCTTCCCGTTCATTCGGAATTCACGTCCGCCAGGCATTCCACCCATCAGCGCTTCCTTGTTCACGAACTCAAAATCATACCCGAGTCCCTGAAGATGCTCCTGAATTTTGTCGTTGGTTGGCATTTCGGATCGATTCAGAAAAGCCATTTGGGTCATTGACATAAGGAAAATTGCTTTTAACGTGAAAAGGCTACCGTTCTCAGCCTCAATTGCGATTGACAATCAAATCTATCATTTTTCTCAAATACTTGTCCTCACAGGAAATCAGTCTTCCAACGGAAAATCGCATTCAGTCCCGCAACCAAGGTCATGCAATTTCTGAATTACCGCCTGATCTGTTCCCGCGTAGCGCAGTCCGGCGACACAGGAAACAGCCAATGCATTGATCGCACACGCCAATTCCTCGGTGGTCTGCGGCTGACGGATGAAATAGCAACCCTCATTGTCATGGTCCATGAGGCCCCTCGCTTCCACCTCAGGCGCACCGCACAAGGTACATTGCCCATAAACGGAATAGAAGTCACCCGGTGCATTCAGTGGATGCCTTGCATTTTCATTTGCACGTTCCAATTTCCGTTTAAACCAATTCATATCGACTCGCTAAATAGTCGAATGAACATCCGCTCGCCTTCTGCAAAACAGATTCGCATTGACGATACGGAGATTATCAGGCAAGCACACCATTCCTACCATTCATTTCCGCCAGCAGCTAAAAATTTCTCCTTGTAGGCATGCTGCTTATCGGGTTGCCCAATTGCGCCATACAGCTCGGACAACTCCCAAAATGTATAGAAAGAGGAAGGTTCAGCCTCCTCAGCAATCAGAAATGCCTCGATCGCTTCGGCAAAACGTCTTTCATCCCGCAAAATATAGCCCAAATCCGATGCGACCGTACTTTTGTTGACGGCCAGCAACAAGCCCTCCTTCAAGATGTCAATGCCTACTTGAGGATTCTCCTTCGCATAAAACAATTCGTAGTCCCCATAACATTCAGCTGCGATGGAGGGAATTGCCAAATGGATTTGGTCATAATCGCCTTCAATCCTGATGACTCCATTGCGCGATTGCTTCACAACATAATCTACGAATCGTTCGGGCGTGGAGATTCCAATGAAGCAGTCCACGATCTCCGTCGTCGACACCTCTTTTGCTGCAACAAAGTAAAAACCTTCGTCTTCTGGAATCAAGGCAAATGCCGTGGGTTCCAAAATCCAATTCAGTTCGTTTTCGTCGTCTTGGTCGGTGACCACAAAAACCTTCGACTTATGGTCGGAAAAAATGTCTTTTAGTTTCATGATTGTCTATTTTGTATCCCTTCGAATGGCCGATTCTCGCTGATCATTCACTCCCGAATCACCAACGAATGCATGATTTGCTGTGCGGGTTCGAGCCAAGCCTTGTGCTTTTTGACGACGCAGTTAAAGGTACAGAGCAACATACGGCCTTCCAAATCGGTGAAAAACATGAGGTTATAGATGTCGGTGTCGATGGCAGGGGTGATCAGTTCGAGGAATCCGACCTTTCGGCCATTGATCTCCTTGACGCCCGAATCTTTCCACTTGGCGGATGGGTGGGCCTTGCTTAACATCCCGACAAATTGCTTCTGGAACAATTCAATTTCGGGCTGGGTCAATTTGGAGGCTGTATGATTGAAGGCAACATTGATGCCTCCCGTCTCATTGGTGTAGACCAAAGTGGGGCGTCGCTCAAAGGGATATTTCACTTTCAGCAGCTCCTCTGACATCAATTCGAAGTCGGTTGGAAGGAGAATTTCCACCTTTTCATCGAGCAGCAGCCGCTTTTCGAGTTCGATTTTGGAGGTCGTCGTGGCGAACCAAACCAAGCCAATCAATGCAATAACAAATCCGAGTTTCATTGTTTTACGAGATTTTGAAGCGGCGTTTTGTTGCCGGTTGAAGGATTATAAGCTGGAATTGTTGATCTATTCCTGTTGCCAAACTACTAAAAAATCAACGGTTTCGGAATTCCGACGGGTGGATTCGAATCAAGCCGATTCGAGAATCGCCTACCTATGTCGTTTAGTTCAGTTTGATACAAGATTTGAAATTCATTGGGTGATTAGCCCGAAGGGCCTAAACAATAATAGCCGTGGACGAAGTCCATGGTCAGAAATCCGTTTTGATTCACAAGGCTGAAGGCCTTGAATTTATCAACCCCATTCAATCATTGCCCAAAATTCAAGACCTTCGGCCTTGAAACTCGGCATGCTCGATAACCACGGACTTCGTCCGCGGCTATCGTTGTTCAAGTCCTTCGGACTTATCAGTTAAAGCCTCACCCAAACTCCCCGAAATGCCATAAAATCCCGGAGGGATCGTGCAAAAAGCATTCCCTGCCCCATGGCTGAATGCGGATGGGTTCGAGCCGCACGCCGGGGAATTTGCCGGGGAGGTCCAACGCTGCCAATTCCTGGTAATGGCGCTCGACGTTGACCACCTCCAAAAAGACCATGGTATTGTCCACCCAATCCTTGACGTAGGCGTCTTGGAGGTAAAATGCAGTTCCATTCGTTTGGAACAGGGATAGCTTGGGGTGCAAGACGACCTCCTCAAAGCCTACCTCGCGGTAAAAGGCACGGGAGACTTCGAAGTTTTTAGCGCCGATGAAGGGGCGGATGGATTTTGGATTGAGTTTCATTGTTCTAATATCATGTCTTTTCCACGGTAATACTTGCGGTCGGCCGGGTTGAGCACAAACGAAAAAACGCCATGCCGATAGATCTCAATCAATATCAACGCGGGCAGAAAGCCTATTTCCTTTTCAATCAACACTTCCATTTCAATATTTCCAACATAATATTGATGAAATTGGGATTCCCAAAAATCCGGGGATTCAATGAACAAAGACTTCGCTTCCTTTGAATTGCGAATACGGACATGTGTGGCGGAATTGAGCAGTAGCCCCCGTTTATTGTAATGATAAGAAACGGTATCCGGCATATTTAGTGTCGTCACATTCGCGTTAAGGTACGTCTCAAGCGCATCGATATTCGGTAATCCCGGGTCATTTTCCCGGGTTGTGGCCGCAGGCGGATAAGTGATGCTGCGCAGTAGTTGGCCCTTGTCGTTAAAAACATTTTTGGAATATCTCACGGGTTGGTCGCCGCAATGACCAACGCAAGAAGTGGTACCAATCGAGATCGTATCATTGTACTGTGTGAACTCCGTGTGATCAAATGACCCGTATCCTCCCCCGCCCACAATCAACATGCGTTGATCAGAAAATTCATATTCTATTCCGTTCAAAAACCGCATATTGGTCGTCAGGGAATCAAAATCATATTGAAATGAACTGTCGCGTGAAATTGGGTACCAATCTACCGAAATTGAGCCCCTACCAAAATCCATGATGGTGACGTCCCAATTTTCCCCCATTCCACCTGTTTGACCATCAGGCGTTTGCTCAACCGTGTAAATGGTCTCAATACCCATCGTATCGCGAAGGGCTGCGGAAACGAAATACACCTTTTCATTCTGACCATAATTAAATGGGGATTGCCCCAAACCGTAGGATAGGCTAAACCAGACCAGGAAAATAACCATTACGGATATATTCTTCTTCATCGATGCCAAATCAACCAAATCGACAATCAAATTGCAACATCAAAATCCTGGACATATTTGAACTTCGAATTCTTCCCGACTTTTATGGGAGATGCCTACGATTGCCAGATGGAATCCAAATAATTGTACCCCTGTTTCGTAGTCCTTCCAAGCGATAAAGGCTTGAAAATGGCGTGTGGCATCTTGGGTTGTCTTTAGATGTGCGGAATTCTATCGGGTTTCATGAATGAGGTAACAACGGTTGGAGGAAGACATTACGTTCAATGGGTTGCTTTCCGAATTCATTTTTGACAT
The DNA here is from genome assembly GCA_016718825.1 of Bacteroidota bacterium. NCBI lineage: Bacteria > Pseudomonadati > Bacteroidota > Bacteroidota bacterium. Next base: position 14,147 of record JADKCL010000041.1, read on the forward strand.
TGGATTCATTCAACCGTTGGATATCCATTGTAAGCATTGAGCTTGTCTATGCAGCGAAAGGATGTCTCCTCGTCGCCTTCCAGCAAGGCTAGGAAATTTTCAGCATAGTCATGTGCAACTTCCAGGTTTTCGTGGTCAATGTACACCACCTTCCATTCATTGTATTCTTGAGGGAAGTTTGTATCGAAACAGAGGAATCCACTGTCCACAAAGTCTGCAAAACTGATGTAGCCTCCTGCTAGTATAGATTCGTCCCAACCATGTACCATGCGATCTTGAAATTGCTGCAAATCATGATCTGGATAATGTGGAGGAAGCCAAATGGTATGATCCCGCAAATACAAGGTATCAAAATGTTTGTATTGCAGAAAAGTGCGAAACGAGGGAGGCAACTTCAGCCCAATTTTGCCCTCCAATCGATCCAGATCTTCATCCGTCACGATACTCGGTATGGGGTTCCATTTGCCTGAGTCGGGACTTTCATTGTCCAACATTTCCGCAGGGATCAGGCTTGATGGCCCAATGAGGGCGTTGTCCGCTTGCATCCTTGCAAGGGTTTCATCGACGATTTCTTGAATTCGGTTTTTCATTTTGCAATTTCCCTGATTGATCAGACTTTCTCACGTACTCAAGCCGGAGGCTTGCTGCAGGGTCGGCGTTGCGGCCGGAGGCCGCCGCCTCATTCCCCTGAGGCCCACGCCTCATTCCACATACTTCCCAAACAAATCATCCAGCAATCCTTCTGGTTCTGCGCTGAGGCCGGGGTGGACTTTGGAGCATTGGAGGATGGTGCTTTTGGCGGCGGTGAGCCAACGGAAGCGCTCTGCGGGGTCTTTTTGGGCGATTTCGCCGGCGGTGCGGTCGCCTTTGCAGATGGTGTCCCAGGCATGCAGATAGCTGCTGATTTCCGCTGCGTCAATATTGGGCGAAAATGCTTGGAGCCGCTTTTCATCGACCACATACCGCATGGCGAGGTACTTTTTGCGTTTGCAAAAGACGATCACGCCTGCATTCAGGAATTCGCCGCGCTCGACTCTGGGCACGATGCGGATGACCGCGTATTCAAAGACGTGCTTTTCTGGCATCTTCGGCTTCTTTTACGTGGGCAGGGAGATTGCGGACTTTGGCATCGAGCAGTGCGACATAAACTTCGCGCTGTTGTGCAGGTGCGACTTCGAGGCCGGGATTTGTCAACCAATCGTCGGGGACGGTGGCTACAATTGCTTGCAGCAATTCGGTGGTGAGGCGCGACTGGATTTCGGGGGCAGCCTCGGTCAATTTCGTGGCACGTTCGAGGAGTACATTGTCCTTGATGGCCGGAAAGGTCTTGGGGATTTGCGCTTCCCAGCTTTCCCAATTGTGGTGGAAATACAGGGCGGCGCCATGGTCGATCAACCACAATTCCTTGTTCCAATTCAGGAGGTTGGTATTGCGGCGCGTGCGGTCGATGTTGGTGATCAGGCTGTCGAGCAAGACCACCTTGGAGGCGGTGAGCGCATCGGCCACGGACACCTGCGGATCATACGTAATCGCACCCGAAAGGTAATGCAGGCCAAGGTTCAAGCCCACGCTGAAGCCCAACAAATCCTGGATTTCCTCGTCGGCTTCGGTCTTGCTGAAGGAGTCGTCGAGGTTCATGAACACCAATTCGGGCACCTTGAGGCCAATGGCGCGGGCCAATTCGCCCCCGATCAATTCGGCAATCAAGGCGCGTTTGCCCTGCCCTGCCCCACGGAATTTGATCACATAGAGGAAACCGTCGTCGGCTTCCACGATGGCAGGCAAGGAACCGCCCTCGCGCAACGGGCGCACGTAGCGGGTGACATCAACAGTCCGGATTTCAGGAATCGGCATGCGGCGAAGTTACGGGAATTTGGGGAATGGGTGCTGTGGAAGGCAATTCATCCATCCTTCAAATTCAGTGTTGAAAATCTGGCCACCAAGGCACGAAGGCACGAAGAAGAATGTGCTTGGCTTTGTGTCTTCGTGTCTTCGTGGCAAAATTGGGGGGACGGCGATCCATCTGACGAGCGCGTTGTTGATGACGGCGTCGCGTGTACAAAATGCGCATCCTTCACCTCAATTCAAACGGCAGAAACCCATTCCCGTCGAATACAAAAACCCCGCCGCCATCCGTCCCAAACAGCAGATTGCCTTTTTGGTCCAGGTAAATGACTTCGATGGCGTCGCTGTCGAGGCCGTGTTGTTGGGTGAAATTGGTCAGGGTTGTGCCGTCCCAACGCCAAACGCCGGCATCGATGGTGCCAAACCAAATGTTCCCGTCTTTGTCTTCGGCGATCGAATAGATGCGCGCCATGGTCCCCGGGTTGGACATAATCGAGACGCCCGTTCCCTTCATAAATTCGGGATTGCCCAAGCCCTTTTCTGCGGTCAAATTGGTCAGGGTTTTGCCGTCGAATCGGAAGATGCCTGCGCCATTGTTCCCAAACCACATATTCCCTGCATTGTCTTCGAAGAGCGCAAGCACTGCCGGACCGGCCAAGCCCAATTCCGACAACCATGTAAACGATTTCCCGTCGTAGCGGCAGACGCCGAGGCTCTGCGTTCCGATCCATAAATTCCCGGACTTGTCGGTCAACGAACTGTACACCGTAAACGGGCTCATGGGGCTCGAAGCCGATTCGGAATCATTGATGCGCTGAGCCGTGCTGGGCAAGGGTAAATAGGAAAACGAGGCCGGTTCAGCCATCATGGGCATGGTGGGATGGTATCGGTAAAGCCCTGCGCCGACGGGAAACCAAAGATCCCCTGCGGCCAATTTCCATTCCTTGTCCAGGTTTCCGGCCATGGTCGCGTCGTTGGCAATCGGAAATGTGGTGAAGGCTTGCCCATCAAAGCGAGAAACACCATTCGCAGTTCCGACCCAAATATTGCCTGCCTGATCCTCTTGAATTTTGCGAATCTGATTGTTGCAAAGGCCATCCTTCTCCTGCCATTGCACCAGAAACTTCCCGTCAAATCGGAAGAGCCCATCGCGGTCCGTCCCGATCCAATAACTGCCTGCGCGGTCTTGCAGAATGCTGGTCACAGGGCTGCCGGACCTGAAATAGGTGGCTTGCGGGGCATTGGCAGTTGGCGCCGTGGCAATGGCCGGCGTTGCCGTTGTCCTTGTCTCCGTCGAATGCGTTTGCGGTCGGTGGCAGGCGGATGCAAGCAGGATCAGCACTACCAGAAATGCAGGAAAGCGCAAGGCGCTCAGAAGACGTTGTTGCATGTATAACGAACTTTTAGGAAAACCTCAAAAGGCTGGAAAACGCCACTTCCAAAACGTGGGGAATACGGCTCAAAATGCATCAATTTAGATTTTTCAATTGCTGTTTGAGCTCAGTCAAGGTCATTGCCTCCAAAGCCAAACCTTGAAAGGGCGTGTCGTCAATCGTCACCTTCTGAAACGAGGCCAACAAATTGCCTTCGTCATTGCGCAGGGCAAACACTGTGGCGGAAGTTCCTTTTGGAATATTGGGAAAAACATAGTTTCCATCCACGATGTTTGCCCGCAAGACGCCGTTGAGGTCGCTGAATACCAGCTTCACTTTTGTGTTGTTGTCGGTTGGTGCTTTTACGATAAAATCCACGGGATCATTGGGTTCGATAAAACGATCGCAATTGATCCATCCCAAATTTGCAACGCTGAAAACATAATATTCCAGTTCTGCATCATCTACATTCTTGATCGGCTTGTTCTCAAAACTTTTGTATTTGCGGTCAAAGGAGCGCAGGTAAGCTTCCCTGGATTTGTACAAAGGAATCATCTCCCCACCGGAAACCCCAAGAATCCCAACCCTTTCGATGATTTCGCCTTTGTTGTTTCGGCCGGGATTAAATTCTGGAAGCGATTTGAGAAAGGCCAGCAATTCCTTCCGCGTCTTGTCAGTCACTTTTGTCTCCAACCTTGGATTCACGACTTTCCCATTCTTCGTAATGTCGAACCTCATTTTAACACCATAAAAGTCGTCTGTATGGTTACTGACCTCTTCGATGGCGGATTTCGAAAATTCAAAGGCGTTGATATACAGCTCAACGGGATTCCAGTAATAGCCTGTGTCGATGAAACTTTTCGGCGTAAATTCAAATTCCGTAGAGTCATCATGACCAGGCCACTGATAGCCCCAACCTGAAAGGTCCAGCGTTGCCTTGACCAACGAGACGGTATCAATTTCCCAATTCGTCACGCTCGAATCGGTCCCGCCATTTGCAGCTGGATAAAACAAATTCATCTTCTCATAGCTGCCTTCTGGTTTCGGAAAATGCACGACAATCCGCTTGTCCTCCTTGATTTCAATGGCTTGCCCTTCGGAAGTGGCCGTGATGTTGATCATTCCAGCAGTCTCGAGCAATTTGCCGTTGGATTCCGTTGAAAGGTCGGCAAGCAGGATGTCGGACTTCTTGTAAAATTCCTGCAACGAAATTTGGATGGAATCCGTCACGGGCGTGCCATCTGCAAATTGAAAGGTCTCTTTCTCAATGAAGATCCGCGTTCCTTGCGGGCCAAAAACCGTAGTATCGACGTTCGCTGTGATCGCAAAGACTTTCGTCGGAACAACGATTTTTTCCAACTCTCCGAAGCTCGTTTTTTCCGCTCCGCATGCAGCGAAGGCCATCGAAAGCAGAAAAACAACGGCGATTGTCCAGTGATTTTGTTTCATTTCAAGCATTTTGGTCATTGGTCTTTGGAAAACAGGATGTACAAACAGATCCAACTTCGTGATCCGGAACCAAATTTCCTAGTCATTTGCGTGGATCGTCCAAAAAGGCATCTCAATTGGGACATTCCAAGTAGCTGTAAATCCCGGGCCATTCTTCGTCGGGATCAAAGTCCTCGCTGCAGTAGGGATGGTCATCGTGCAAATCGAGAACCTTCCCAAAGTATGCATTGGACCGGTTGACACACATGATCAGTTGATGTTTGTCGGACCAATTGCCGACTTCAATCCACATCAGGTGGGGTTCACCTTCCGGCTCCCACAGCTTCAATTGGTACTTCGTATTGGACAAAATGGATTCCATGGCAAATACGCTCGCCCAGTTCCTTTTGTAAAACGAACCGTCGATGGCCAGCAAAAATTCCTGAAAGTCAGTCGGCAATGCGAATTCGGCTTCCACATGCGCAGGATCGAAATATTGCGAAAACAACTGTTTGAGGTCTTGCTCAAAACCCTGCAACCCTCCGGGATAAGGTGGATCGGGGTCACAGGTGTAACCACTTTTGAAGAGGGTGATGATGGCTTCCGCCGCTTTTTCGTTCATCGTATTCGAAATTGGCCGCTTTCAGGGATACTTGGTCGTGGTGGTTGGCCGTGGTCCTTCTTGGGCGGCTCCTTTGCCGCGGCATGCACCAACTGCGGATCCTTGGCGATCAAGGCCTTGACCTTTTCGACCTCCCGATCGCGAATTGCTTTCAACAGTGCTTGCATAGCATTGGAAGGATATTTTGACCTTACCGGAGGCGATTCAACATCCTGCCCTTCTTGCCCCGGGTAGTTGCAATTTACATCCATTCCTGAACAGAAATGGCCATTCCTTGATTCATTCCCCGGCATTCCAACAAAATTCCTAAGTTTCGGATGGAATGCGCATACGGCGGCGCTGTGAATTCGCCGGATTTTAGTATTGATTCACCAAAAGACTTTTCGATGAAATTTTCCCTGAATACCCTTTTTGTTGCCCCGCTGCTTGTCTGGGGATTGGCCGGCTGCAATTCGGCAACGACCACGACCACTGAAACTACGAACAAGGACTCCGTGGCAAGTGCTGCCGCCACCACCACCGACGTCGGCCACGAAGGCACCTACGTGGACTATTCCGATGATTGGATGGCCTTCAAGTCGGCCGTGATCAACAAGAACATCGACGGCATGAAAATGTACATGCAAAGCGACATCGACCCGCAAAACATCCTGGACATGATGGATGCCGAGGCGATCGCCGACATGGAAAACACGTCCTACCAACAGCTCAAAGTCTCGGATTACAACGGCAAAGCGGTCAAGGAATGGGATTACCAAGTGTCTGGCGTGGACGAAGAAGGCAATGAAGTCGGTTCGGGCCTTTTCTTTTACATGGAAGAACAAAAGGAAGGTCTGAAAATGATTGGCATGTTGGCTGCGGGGTAATAAATGAATATGCCGACCGGAACCCGCATCTGCTTCGCAAACAGCGGGTTTCGGTGGGGAAAGAAAAAGGGGGGAGGGGGAAAAGGGGGAGGCGGGGCGCGCCCCAAGGGGGGGGGAATTTGGGGGGGGGGAGGAAAAAAAAAAGGGGGGGGCCCCGGGGGGAGCAGGGGGAGAAAAAACAAAAAGAAGGGGGGGGTTTTCTCCCCGCGGGCAAGGACGGGAACAAAGGGGGGGCAAGGGGAAGGCACAGGAATATGGGGGGGGGGCGCTGGGGGCGCGGGGGGGGGGGGGGGGGGCGACAGTACTCTTAGCGATTCAACTCATACCTTCCGCTGAGGATGTCATACTCATATTTGCCAGCCTCCAATTGCAGGGGTTTGCATGAGGAGCTGCCTTCGATTTCCTTTTCAAACTTGCTCACCAGGATATCTCCCTCTTTCATTTGCACGTCGTAGGAATAGGAGCAGGTTTCCCAGATGGAGTTTTCATCCATTTTGGCATGGTAGTTCTCGTCTTCGGTGTTGGCATTGGGGCCTTCTGAATAGGAGCGGTTTTGGTTGTTGTAGACAAAATGGACGTAGTCTGTCATGTCCGTGATGTTGATAATCATCACGCCACTGCGTTCGGTTTCATACCCACCGGTGATGCCGTTGTTGGAATTTCCTGTGGTGTACCAGATCACGAGGTCATCGTCGTCGGTATCGTAATTGGCATCGATCCACTCCGTTTTGATCGTCGTCATGAACGGGTTGAATTCCTCGACTTCGAGGACATAAGCCACATACGTCGTAGGGTTTTTGCCAATGCGTTCGAGCACAAGTTGCTGCCCATCGGTGGCCACCAATTTGATGGCCGAGGTCCCTGTGACCTTGCTCGGAATTTCGGCAAGGACCTGCTCGACCGTATAGGTTTCGGTCATCAGCTTCAGACCGAGCATTCCGGGCAGGGTGGTGCCGCCGGACTCGGTGACGGTGACTGTATTCGTGGCGGGACTTTCAGCAGCAATTTGCGTATTCGAAGGAAGCTGCCCAACAGCCCAAGTCGTCAACAAAACAAATATCCAATTCATGTGCTTCTTTTTTGACAATGATGATTCCGAGCCTGGCCTCAAGGGGCAAAGCGAAGACGGCGTCAAAATAGGCGCAAGGCAGCTGAATACAGGATGGCGATTCAGGAATGGACAAAATTGTTCAGGAATGGATGGGACGGATGCTGCGGGGGGACCATTTTGAAGGATTGGCGCCGATGATCCGAAAGGTCGCTGAATTCGGCAATATTCGCCTAGTTGGCTCATATCGGAATAAATTAACCACGCGTCACAGACAGTAAGTGCCAATAAAATATTGAGTATACTATTATTACAGTGGGCCTCGGTGACACAAGGCCCACTGTAACAAAAGTGAAATTTTCGATACTCTAAATGCCAGACAAAATCAATTCTGAAATGCCTCAATGCAGCCTAGGCACCATCCAGTGGGGAAAGGCAACCCAAGAAAATAAGCGGACAGACAATAATTCAAATTGCCACATCAAACGACATTGTGTCCTAAAACATTGAAAGTGATATGATTGTACGGAAGTCGAATCGAAGGATCTTCCTTATTCACGACCAACCCCGTTGATCGCTGATATACCCACTCACTCCAAGGCATTTCATTTCTTTTCACCTGTGCCACCACATAGGTTCCCAATCTTAGTTTCGCAATATCAACCGCATTAGGGTCAAAATCGAATCCAATTGTAAACTTCTGCACAATCTTGTTTTGATTACGTGTGAGAAGTAAACCCAGTACACCTTGAGCCATTTGAGTAAATGGAGCAAGCGTGGCAAAAGAAGCATTTACAAGATCCAATCCGTTTTTAATGGTTTCGCTTTCAAGGATCTTTAATGCCTCATCGTCGCTATCATTGCTGACATTGACAGTTTGCACCTCAAACTGCAAACCATTTGAAGGTACGCGGAGGCCAACAAATACAAAGTCCCCCAAGTTTCCTGCTCCTTCACCTTCAAGTGACTTGAATTTCTGCTCAAACTCAACCAATGCAGTCTCATTCGAATCCTCCTTTGCATGTTTGCATTTGAAGTGCATCAACACATTATGCCGCCCCCAACCTGGGTACGACATAGTATAAAGACTACCAAGCTTGATATTCACCATCTTTCCCTTCAAGGTGTTATCAGGCTCGATGGTTGAGGCAAATTGGATATCCAGAAAATCTCCAGAATCGCTACCAAACTTCACATATCCATAAGTATGTTCAGTTCCTCGCCAACTCGCCCTTGCAAGCACCTCACTTTCTGGGAGATCTGACAAACGTACGCTTCCTAGATTCGGATGACCTTCAACCAACGAGGCTAATGCACCCGCATTAGCCCCATCACCCATTTCCTTCAGTACTGAAATAGCCTCGACTGTGCTTAATTCCGAGAATTGTGTTTTCATTTGATTCCTATTTTAATTGGAAATTTAAGACAAAACTCTACGCACCTGCAAAACCCTAACGTTACAAGCGCGACATACCAACAGAAAGACAATTATACAAATATAATCCCCACTAATAGCCATTCAAAAATGACTATTATCACACGAACACCTAAATCAAATCAATCTTCATGAAAAATCCTTCAATCCTTGAGAGGCCCATTCAAAACAAAATCCACGATGACATATTGCTCAAAACGCTCCCCCAACAAAACAGAAAACCGCCCCTCAAGATACTATTGGGCAGGCATTTGGCAGAATCCGAACGATATTTCCTTTATCACAAGGCCCAATCCAGCACCAATTTTAATTCAAACTCGTTTGGACATTTGCATTCCGCAACGCCTTGCTGCACCCTCAATCCTCGTCGTCACTCCCGTCTTCGCCGTTGCCTTTGATGTAATCCCGCACGCGATTGGCTTCTTCGGGGTTCAATTCGCCTTTGTCGCCCTCTAGACCCCGGATCTCGTCTTCGTTGGCACTGCGGTGGCAGCGCACGCAGTTGGTTGTATTCTTGATTCCCTCCTCCAGGTGCTCGGCGCGGATATTGGCTTCTGTATGTTCGTGGCAACCAAAGCAGGTGTAGATCGCAAAATCGGGCGTCTTATGGCATGTGGTACATTTGGCTTTGTGCGGTCCTTCCAGGACAAAATATTTGCTGTGGTCAAATGTCGAAGGTAACCATTGCGCTGTGCTGTGGCATTTCGCACAATTGTCTCCCACATTCGCATGAAAGGCATCCATGGGTTTTTCATGACAAGACCCGCAATTGGCTTTGCCGGTTCCCACAATCATGTCGTGGTCAAAGGTGGCCGAGGCAGCCCAACCCTCGGTGGTATGACAGCTTTGGCAATTGCTTGACACCTGTAAGTGCAAGGCATTCTGCGGCTTGCTGTGGCAATTGACGCAGTTGTTGCGGGCCGCTTCGGTGAGCATCTTGTGCTGAAATTGCCGCGTCGCTGCGGCTGCATCGGCCCCCCGGTGATCGACGTGACAGGAGGTGCAAGCCTGATCGCCCAAGCCTTCGTGAAACAAAATGGGATTCCCATTCGACCCGCTATTCGCTTCCAAGCTGTCCCTTCCCGATCCCATCCGGACGATGGCAGGCAATACAATTTTCATTCGTGACGCCCGCAAAAGGTTGGTGGCAGGCAAGGCATTCTCCATTCAGATTCGCATGCGCCAGCGTCAATTCCCCGGGACTGATCATCCACCGCGGAAACTGCACCACCAATGCCATAACCAAAACGATAACCGCGGGGATGATGAACTTCTTCATTTGCTGAACATGAAAACGGTAACGATATGGATCAAGGAGAAAATCGCCATCATCAGCGCGATGGGCAAATGGATCACCCGCCACTTTTTCATTGCGGACACGGCGATCGTTTCAAAATGGAGTCGATGTGCCACCTCCTCTGCCGAAATGCCGCTTGCCAACAGTTGCTCCCGGTCAGATTTCAGCGTTTCATTGGCACGCACCAAAAGGAACTTGGCCACGAGTCCGCTCGCGACATTCACCAACAGCAACAACGTCGCCAACCACGGAAGAATGGCGTTGAAGTGAATTCCGGCATGCACTAAAATCAAAATCGACCCAGACCAAGCCATGTATTCGTGGAGGGACATATACGTTTTGAGCGAACCCGTCTTGATCACCTTGCGCTTGCGGAGCGAATACAAAAAGGAAAAAATCACCACGAATGTCCCGACATATCCCAAGTAGCGGCCCACCCAAACCAATCCGAAGCTGTGCAGTACCAAGTCAATGCCAAGCGCAAACAAGATCATCAGGCCATACCAGAGGGCAAAGGGCAGGATGTCTTTGAGCAACACGGAAGGTCTCATGGGAATTTGCGTTTAATCGTCGTCACCATCGGTATCCCCACCCTGATTCGGCATGCTGTTGACACCGCCGGTCGGAACAGCACCACCCGCATTCAGTTCGGTATGACGAATCTGTCCGCCAAGATAACCTGTGCGGGCCACCATACCAAAGCTTACCAAGGCGATCAGAAGGACCACGATTGCCGTCGACTTGGTAAGTTTAGGCTTGCGCAAGGTCAGGTAGTTCCCCACCAAGGAAGCGACGCCCAGCAGAATGAGCGTAACCAAGGCAAACATGGCGAAGTCTTCGTGCGCTTCGATGCGACTTTCGAGCACACCGGGAATGCCTTCGACGGCGTCTTCGGCCCCTTCGCCCGTAAAATAGGCAATCACCGCGCCGATGCTCGACAGGGTAAAGATATTGTAAGCCGCAATCTTGGTCGCATCGCTTTTGGCGTAGAGGCCGTGCACCAACACCATGGCGCCCAAAATCGACCCAAACACAGGCAGGTGGTTGATAAGAAGGTGAATGTATGCGGTATCCATGAGCATTCGAATTAGTTTTTGATTCGGTTAATGGCGGAAATTTTAAGCCATCATTTTGAACGTGAATTGTGGAGCAAAGGTGAACCGTAGCGCAGGCAAAGCATTACAGTGCAATGATCCATGATTACATCTTTCACAGATCATGTTGCGGGGGTCGGCAAGATGGGTGGATGGTGTCTTCATTTTCCTGCTTTTGATGGCCTTAAGCCCTCATTCACTGACATTTCCCTGCCGGTCGACGAAGTACCGGCCGGCAGCGCGAATGCGGCCAAGGTTGCCGATGGGAATGGCAATAGCTATGATTGTTGTCATGGGGGAAGGTGAGATTGTCGGGATTGAATACGACCCATTCCAGGGGTTCATGCAGTGGTTGAACGGATGCGTGAATCGGTGGCTGCACGGCGAATTGATTGGGGGACATCTTCCTTCCAACCCAAATCACTCACCCCAAAAATTCTCCATAAACCAATCATAACCTTCGATGGAGCGATGTTCATCTCCCCAAGCCCCGACCTGCGAATGATCAAATGCCGGAATTGCGAGGAGAAAAAATGAGCCGAATTGATTTCCACGATGATTTCACCTTCCTCCTCGTGGCCCACCGTATAGGATACTTCGAAATAATGCTTACCGGGACCTTGACCAGTAAAACCAGAATTGGGCAGGATTCTACCTTCCAAGCCCGAAGGGCTTGAACAGGCCGTGAGATGCCCGGCAAAGCCGGGTGGAAGGCGATCCTCCTAGATCCCAACCCCGAAGGGGTTGACAATTAACAAAATAGATTTATGCCCTTCATCTTCACAACAAATACTTCTCATCAAACGCAATCCCATTTTCACTCAACAACCGTTTGAATTCGTCGTAAGAGCTCTCCTTCTTATGGTGTTCCTTCTGGTTTTTCACGTACTCGATGATCATATCACGGTCACGGAAATTATATGTAAATCCACCATAACCTTCTTGCCATCCGTTGAAGAATGGAAATTTTCCACAACGTTTCATCCAAAGGCTGCTTTTGACCTTGAGATCCTTGACAAAATCTGCCAAGGCGATGCTCGGATGCAATCACAAAATGTGGATATGGTCTTCCGGTGCGTTGACGCGATGGAGCTTGCAATTATGATCCTTCACAATTTTCCAAACATCACGGTACAATTCCTCGCAGTGCGCCTCCGCAATTGTTGGCTTGCGCTGATATGTGCTGAAAACGATTTGATAATAAATCTGTCTATAACTCATTTCAACCTCCTCATAATCTTGCTTACAATTCTTAAGCGCCAAACGCGACGCATCATCATTGAATGCGTTTATTTATAGGAATAAAGCCCCATTTAGTGGCTAATTGCCTGCTTATTTGGCAAATGTCTCGGATGGATGGCAAAAATGCAAATTCCCTTGTGAAAAAATCAATTTTTTAAGAAGTGGTTGTGATGGACAATCCCAAATGCCATCCAATCAGTCTTAACACGATTGAATAATGAGCATATTTCTATCTAATATGTCTCATAGTCAACCCCTTCGGGGTTGAAACTTTGGGGGATGCTTGCTACCCCCAGTTTCACTGGGGGCTATCCACAGATCAACCCCTTCGGGGTTGGTACCTCGAACAGCTTATAGAGGTGACTCCTTGATTTTGCTTGCAAAATTCACTGGTAAAGTTCCCGATAGGCATATTCAAAATCCCCCTCCGCCGCATGTTCGCCGGCAATTTTGCGTGCCTCGATCAGGACATCTGCCAAGCGGATGCTGTCGAGGGAATCTTGGGCCGCGATTTCCTGGCGGCGTTCGAGCCGCTGCGTCTCTGCATCTACGGTCACGGAAATCTTGGTCACCGGCGCAACAACGGGTATTTCAGGCTTGCGTGACGGCAATCCGATCAGGAATACCGCCAGAACAATGGTGGTAGCGAGCAAGAGCGTGATGGATTTGGTATTCATTGCGTTCGGAGGATCGACGGTGCAGTTATCCCCCTACTTCTCCGCGCCTTCCATTTGCTCTTTGAGGCGTTCCTGATCGCGGATGCGTTGCTCGAGGATATTGCGGTAGGTCATCGCCTTGCGGTTGTCGTATTTGCGGTAGGCGTCCTTGGCCATTTCGGAGGCGCCGACGAGGTCGCCTTCCATTTCGGCGGCGAGGGCGAGATTGTAGAGGGCGCGACCTTTGACTTTGGTCTTGGCGTCATTGGTGGCACGCTCCCACATCTGTTTGGCGCCGGCCCAATCGTTGATTTTGACACGCTTTTTGCCCGCCTTGAAATAGTCGCTGCCCTTGGTATAATAAGCACGGCTCACCGGCAACCATGTCGGCGAAATATGCCGCGAATAACTCGCGCCGGTGACGCGTCCGATTTCTCGGGTCACGGATTCGCCTTGCGGCAGATTGGCAATGGCATTTCCTTCGGAATTACCCTCTGCATTAAAATAGACAGCTTCCTGCATGCGCATTTCGTCCAGCATGTGCCCATATTGTCCGTCGTACATGCGCCATCCGACCATGACTTGGATCGTTTTGCGGGCCATCCACACCGTGTATTTTTCGGTTTCGCCAGCCTTGTTTTTGCGCTCGCGTACCTGCGTGGTGCAAGCGACCTGCTGATCGCTGTCAAAGGCCTCGATGGTCACAAGTGCTTGCGCACCGGCCTTTTGGCAGATTTCCTGAACCTCGACTTCCGACAGCATCGGCGGAAAATCTACGCCACCCGTGCCTTTCAATTCGATGGCAGGCCGCGTGATGGAAAAGCGTGGCGAAGCGGCAAGGGCATTGGTCAGGCCCATCAAAGCTTCCTCAGCACTGCGGCGGTCTTGTCCGATGTTTTCACCACTGAGGGCACCTTCGACGACGTTGAGAAAGCCTTGACCCTTGTCGGGGCGGTAGCGGTTGACCAAGGCAATGGTTTTGATATTCTGATCGACGTTGATGTCGGCCGGGACCAATACCGAAATACCAACGGTACTTGTGGCGCATCCGGCAAATCCAATGGCGACCAACAAGAGGGCTGCCCAAAACAACAGGGTGATTTTTGTCTTTTTCATGTTTCTCTTCTGAACCTACATTCCATTCTCCAAATCGAGCGTGGAGACAAAGATTGCTGGAATTCGGGAGAAGGGCAAAAGGCGATAGCTTAGCAAATCGTGTCAGCGATTGTTGCAAACCACGCATCCGCTGATGGTCAGATAGACGCCATGCTCAGGACAGCGGGGGGGGGGGTGGTAGAGGCGGGATGCCATGGTTTTGGTGTTCGGTACGCGAATGAGAAAACTTGCGTTCAAAAATATTGTGCCCCCGGGATTTGGGGGGGGGCCCGGGGGGGAACCAGGGCGGAAAAACAGGTCCCACGGCGGGCCTTTTCCTCGGGGCCGGCGAGGCGAGACGACGGCGGTGAGGCCATTGCTCATGTTGAGGTAGTCGCCGGGGCGCACCTGTTCATTGGAGATGGAATTTCCCATGGGAGGCAATTTATGAAGAAAGGTGACGGGGATGGACTTTTTGGATGGGGAGGGGAAAATCGTGTCAATACTGATTCCGCAAGCCAACTTTCGCAATCCCCTACGCAAGCGGTGGGCAAATGCCGGCTTGCTGCAGGGTCGGAATGCAAGGACCTCCACCGGATTGCTTGCCCCGCCCGGCGCGCTATCGCGTTGCAGATTTGGAAAACTGTCCTCGATTCGCGAACATGGCAGCATGAAAATTGGGAATTCGCCGACGGTGATCACGACAAGTTTGGACATCGCCCTGCAGGCATTGCGCGCCAATGAGATCATCGCCATTCCGACCGAGACGGTCTATGGCTTGGCGGGGAATGCCTACGACAGCGCGGTCATCGAGAAGATTTTCAGCCTGAAAAAGCGCCCGTTTTACAATCCGCTGATCGTGCATATCGCCTCGGTAGCTGCCTTGCCGGAGGTTGCCAGCGAAATTCCGGCCTTGGCCACGAAGCTCGCCAATGAATTCTGGCCGGGTCCCTTGACCTTGATCCTCAAGAAGCAACCGCATATTCCTGACTTGGTGACAGCCGGAAAGGCGACTGTGGCGGTGCGCGTACCCAATCATCCCTTGACCTTGGCGCTGTTGGCGGAGCTGCCCTTCCCCTTGGCGGCCCCGAGTGCGAATCCATTCGGTTCGATCAGTCCGACGACCGCTGTGCATGTTGCCAACTATTTTGATGGCGAATTGGGCGTGGTGTTGGATGGTGGCGAATGTCAAAAAGGCTTGGAATCCACGATCGTGGGCTTTGAAGACGATCAGGTGGTTTTGTACCGGCTCGGCGCCATCTCCATGGAAGACATCGAAAAGGTCGTCGGGAAAATTCGGATGCATTCCAAAAACGACATTGATCCGACGGCGCCGGGCATGCTTTCGCGCCATTATTCGCCGGCGACCAAAACAATCCTTACCGACGACGTGCCCGCCTTCCTGCGCTTGTACAAGGACAAAAAGGTCGGCTTGTTGAGCTTTCAAACCGTCTACGAAGCCGCCAATATTGAAAGTCAGGAATTGCTTTCGCCTTCGGGAAACCTGGAGGAAGCCGCCAAAAACCTGTATGCGGCCATGCACCGACTCGACGAACGCGAACTGGACGTGATTGTGGCCGAGCGCTTTCCAGACATTGGCCTCGGGAAAACGATCAATGACCGGCTGCAAAGGGCGGCGGAGGAATGATGCTTCAAAGGGGCTGAATAACGGCAAAAATCAGCAGCGAATGTTTGGCCTGATTGACTTGCAAAGTTTTGAAAGCACCGTATCGGCAGCCCGAAACCAAATGTTCCACGATCAGTTGTATCCCCAAAAGTAAAGCATGTTTGACATCACGAAAGTTCCGTCTCAAAAAGGCCGCATCGCCATCGTCACGGGTGCAAATGCCGGATTAGGCTATGAAACGTCATTGGCGCTGGGCAAATTGGGGGCCAAGGTCATCATGGCCTGCAGAAATGCCACCAAGGCCGAAGCCGCCAAACAGACGATTCTCGCAAAAGCTCCGGGCGCGGACCTTGAGATCATGACGCTGGACCTGAGCAGCTTGAAGTCCGTGCGTGCCTTCGCAGCGGCCTATCTTGCCAAATACGACAAGCTCGACCTGCTCATTAACAATGCGGGCATCATGATTCCGCCCTATTCCAAGACCGAGGATGGGTTTGAAAGCCAAATGGGCGCCAACTATTTCGGGCACTTTCTGTTGACCGGATTGTTGTTGGAAACCATCAACAAGACACCCGGCGCGCGAATTGTGGCGCTGAGCAGCAAGGCCCACGAAAACGGCCAAATCAACTTTGACGACCTCCAATCCGAAAAAGCCTACTCCAAATTCGGGGCTTACAGTCAGACGAAATTGGCCTGCTTGATGTTTGCCTACGAATTGCAGCGGCGCTTGGAGGCTGCAGGTCACAAGACGCTGTCGGTGGCGGCGCACCCGGGCGTTTCAAATACGGAACTGGGGAAATATTTCCCGAAGGTCCTGTATTACCTCTTTTTGCCCCTCTTCCCGATTTTCATGCACAAGCCCAGCAAAGCCGCCCTTCCACAATTGATGGCAGCGCTCGACCCCGACGTCAAAGGCGGAGAATATTTTGGTCCGACCGGCTTGAACGGCATGAAAGGAAAACCCGGGAAAGTCGAATCCAAGCCCCAATCACATGACAAGGCCGTGGCCAAAAAATTATGGGAAGTCTCGGAAAAATTGACGGGATTCAAATTCAACGTTTGAGCTGATTCTCTTCGAATTCGTTCAGCGAGAAGGCCTGTGCGGCAGGAGTTTTTCGCATGGACTGATTGTGCAGCGCAAGTGATGGAATTTGGATGGCTTTCGATCTCGACGTGGTCAGGATGACCTCCAGCAAAATCGCTTCACTCGGAAAAGGAGGATTCGCTCATTGCTGAAAGATTCGCGAACCGGTTATTGCAACACCACCTGATCCACATAACAAAGGCTGTTTTGCCCCGTATTTTGCAGAATTTTGACTTGGAGCGAATCCTGTGGCTGCATCGTGAGGGTATCGGTCACGCGGAATTCCAACCATCCGTTGAAGGCCCAATGCACGTCGACGGTGCTGTCGATCACCTGCCCGTTGCGGATGTGTTTGAGCCATAATTCGATGGCTTGCCCGCCGGCGATGGCCATCACTTCTGCCGACAGCGTAAGCTCCCGCGTGCCCGAGAGGTTGGTGACAAAAGTTTCGACGAATGGATCCCAAGCCACGTCGCGATAACCTTCGAGGCGCAGGGAAAACTGCCCACCACCGGGAGGGGCCATTTGTACGAAGGTATCGGGATAGGTGGTAAAATCCTTGACGATGCGCCAGCATTCGAGGCTGCCATGCCCGTCCCGTTCAAAGCTGGGATTGCAGATCAAATTGGGTGCTGCGGATGTGTCGGGAATTTCATGATTCGGAATGATCACGTCCTGAATATCGAGTTGGCAGCTGCTCAAGAGAAGGGAGAGAAGGCAGCAAGCAAGCGATCCAATCTTGAGAATCCGCATTTTTGTTTTCGTTGTTGTTTCAAACCAACGTTACCAAAGAAAGGCAATTTTGTAATCTCGAGCAGGGAAAAGGTTGGGAATTTCTGCGGAATGGGGTTTGGAACGCTAAAATCAAGTCAATAACGGATTATGGTTATCTGGACTTTTGACAGGAAACTCTTTGTTCAAATCAATTTTGCGTGTAGTTCGACCTGCCTCCAGCGGGTCGTTACGGCCGTGGGAATCTCCAACTATAAACGCCGGAACTTGCAGGATTCTGACCCTAGAAGGGTCAAACGTTTATAGAATCGATGTCCCTCTCTCGATATCGACCCCAGCGGGGTCGAACTTCACCTCCAACCTTGACATTGGATCCTTTGCCTGCCAGGTCCTTTTCAAGAAACGTATGCAAACATTGATTATCTTTGAACCTCAACCCCCAAAAAAGTAACGTAGCACAATGGCAAATACCTATTCCCAGATTTATATCCATTTCGTCTTTGCAGTCCAAAACCGTGATGCTTTGATACTTCCAACTTGGGAGGAACGGCTTTACCAGTACATTACTGGTATTGTTCAAAGCCAAGGCCAGAAGATGATTGCAATCAATGGGATGCCAGATCATCTACATTTTCTAATTGGTATGAAGCCAGACTGTCGTCCATCAGATTTGGTTAGAGACGTAAAGAAATCTAGTAGTTCGTTCATCAAGCAGGAGCGATTCTCAAAGTTTCACTTCGAATGGCAAGTGGGTTATGGCGTTTTCTCATATAGTCATTCGCATCTAGACAATATTGCCCAGTATATTATGAATCAAAAGGAACACCACAAGAAGAAGACATTCAAGCAAGAATATTTAGGATTCCTCAAAAAATTTGAAATTGAATTCAAAGAGGAGTATGCATTTAGTTGGATTGCAGATGCCTAATTGCACCATAGGGCCAGATCAATTTCGTGCTTTGAGCGACCCGCCTGCGGCGGGTCGTTACGAGGGGGGGCGATCTCCATCTATAAACGTTGGACCCCGCTGGGGTCTGACCCGCAGGATGCGGATCAAACGTTTATGGAATTTATGGCCCTCACATTCAATTGCCTCAGATGGAGGAAGTGCGAATATATTGCACTGGTAAATAGCCGACAAGGATAATCCATATTAAACACAAATTTCAAACAGCTATCAAATTCTCAAGCAAATTACACGGACCCTCACCCCACCCCAAACAAATTCACCACCCGATAATTCTCCCCATCTTGCGCATCCGCCAAGGCCGTAATTGCCTCGCGGGCAACCTCGCCGGGGTGCAGCGGCGGATCAAAGTCAAAGGCCAGATTGGTTTGGTCGGTCAAAATGCGGGGCAATCGGGCCACAATAAATTCGTGGTCGCGGGATTCCAGGGAGAGGGCTTGCACGAGGGCTTCTTGTGCGGCTTTTGCGGTGAGGTAATGCGCAAATCCACGTACGGGTTCGGCAAGGTATTTGGTGGAAATATGCAGGAATTGGCCGCCTTTGGAGAGCAGCGGCAAAAGTTGCCGTGCTGTTTCCAGCGTAATCGCCAGATTTTGCTGCACAAACTGCGCAATATGCAGGTTGTCTTGCTCCAAAAATTGCAAGTCCCGAATGGGTGGTGCGGCATTGTTGACGATTAAATCGAGCTTTCCAAATTGAGCGGATATTGCGGTCGCCATGTCGGCAACGGCACGCGGATCGGCCATGTCGGCCGCATACGTTTGTACCTCTGCTCCGACGGCTTGCAATTCGCTGCGCAAGCTCTCGGCGGCGGAGGCATCGCCTCGGTAATTGAGCGCAAGCCTTGCGCCCGCAAGCGCGGCCATGCGCGCCATGGCTGCGCCAAACCCGCGCGTGGCGCCGGAAATAAAGACCACCTTGCCTTGCAGCGGCAGGTAACCTTCGGCAAAGGCAGGCATGGCCGCCAAAGGAAAATCGACCGGCTGCGGCCGCTTGAATGCTGCAATGCGCAGATGCGCTAGCCCCGTCCCCTTGCCCTCCAACACGTAGCGGTTGAAGCGTTCGTCAAAATTGGCAGCCTCCAATTCCAAGGTGATTTCCGCCGAATGCAAATCCGCAGCAGTGAAGGTCATCTGCAATTCGGAAAAAAGCGCCTGCTTGCCGGGCAAAATCATCCCGACATGGTAGCTTGCCCAGCACAAACTAGCCAATTGATGCACCGGCATCGAACCTTCGGCGATCCCGAATGCAGCTTCAACCTGTCCCAACGCAGCGGTATTCAGTACAAATCGCTGCGTTTGCCAGCTTGCATCGGGAAGATCATGGGGTTCCCACAGCGGTGCGAAGCGCGGAAATGGAGCGGTAGCTCCGTCCAAAGGTTGATGTTCCACATTCGCAGAAAACGAAATCACGGCATAGTCAACAGGACCCTTCTGGAATTTGACCACCACATCGGCGCCATTTTCCTGGATTGAAAGGTGATATTCCTCGCCTTCAAACAGCGGCTTCCGGAAAACGGCCCTGATTTGCTGCAATCGAAAGGTTCGCCCATTGGCCCAGGCACCCAAGGCAAACAGAACGGCGGCCATGCCAAAGACAACGGGCTTGCCAAATTGGCTTCTTCGCGCATATTCGGGGTCGATATGCAGTGGATTGCGGTCGTAGCTCGCCGCGCAGAAGGCCGAAACATGGTCGGAAGTAAATTTCATGGGGTGGAATTACGGAAATTTTCGGGTTCGGCGGCGCAGGAAAAACAATCCGGCCATGGTGCGCGGCTTGCTGCCATCCAAAGCCACGCTTCGCGACGTCCAACTTTTTCCTATATTCCCGCCATGATCAAAGTGTTGCGCAAAATTTGGGCAGTCTACGGCGCGGTGGTCTTCTTCATTCAGATCCTGATTTGGACCCCGATCACAACGATTGCCTTTTTGACCTTCGGCCGCCGCGCCGAAAGGGTGATTATTTGGATGGGGCACCATATCATTGCGCCCGTGACATTGCTTTTTTCGGGCGTCTTCCGCAAGCAACATGGCCGCGAAGTGCTCAAAGGCAAGGGGCCCTTCGTCATCGTCTCCAACCACCGCAGCTTTCTGGACATTCTCATCAACGCATCCGCATTCCCCGACATCTATAAATTCCTGAGCAAGAAGGAAATGACCAAGATTCCCGTTTGGGGATTGACCGTCAAACGACTCTGTATTTTGGTGGACCGCAAATCACCGGAGTCCCGTGCCGAGAGCGTCGAACGCATGCGCCAAGCACTGCAGGCTGGATTTTCGATTTTGATTTATCCTGAAGGGACGCGCAACCGTGGCGACCAACCGCTAACCGATTTTTACGACGGTGCCTTTCGCCTTGCCGCTGAAACCGGATTTCCGATGGCAGTCATGACCCTGAACGATCCACGGAAATACAATGATCCCGTCCGCGAATTGGACCTTTCGCCGGGGTTGGTACATGTTTACTGGGATGTGATCGAGGATACCGGCAGCCAATCGGTGGAGCAACTCCGTGAAAAAACACGCGGAATCATGCTCTCGCATTTGCAGGATTTAGGAGGAAAATAGGAGCCTTCGAAGCGGCCTACTTCTGCCGGAAGAACACATTCAACGGCACACCCTTGAATCCAAAGTTGTCCCGAATCTGATTTTCCAGGTAACGCTTGTAGTTTTCCTGAATCAATTTGGGGTGGTTGCAGAAGAACAAAAACGTCGGAATCGGTGCCGGA
Source organism: Bacteroidota bacterium (assembly GCA_016718825.1). Taxonomy (NCBI): domain Bacteria; kingdom Pseudomonadati; phylum Bacteroidota; species Bacteroidota bacterium. Next base: position 35,286 of record JADKCL010000041.1, read on the forward strand.
ATCTGCGTGACGTATTTGATGCGGATGATTTTGCCGCGCACGGCTGCAGGCTTGTGATTGTTCCAAGCCAATTGCATGACCTCGTTCAATTCGGCAGTGCCCACCTTCTTTTGCTTCTCGTGGTACACCTCGACGGCGATCTCCAATGCTCGAAGGATGCGTTGCTTTTCCAGCGCCGAACCAAAGACGACCGGCACGTTGGACAGCGGCGCAATACGCTCCTGAATCAAGGCTTCGAAGTCACGTGCCGTATTGGTTTCCTTTTCGACGAGGTCCCATTTGTTCACGAAAATCACGACGCCCTTGCTGTTTTCGGTGATGTCACCGAGGATGTGCAGGTCTTGCGCTTCTATGCCGAGGGTGGCATCGATGAGCAAAATGGCGACGTCACATTCCTCGATGGCCTTGATGCTGCGAAGGGTCGAATAAAATTCGATGTTTTCATGGACACGCGCCTTGCGCCGCAGACCGGCGGTATCGATCATGTACAAGTCCAGGCCAAAGGCCGTGTACCGTGTGTAAATCGAGTCGCGGGTGGTCCCGCTGATCGGCGTCACGATATTCTGCTCCTTGCCCAAAAGTGCATTCACCAAGGACGATTTTCCCACGTTTGGGCGACCTACGAATGCGAATTTTGGAACGTCGGCGACGGTGGGCTCAGGCTTGTCTTGTGGCAATGCATTCACAATGCTGTCCATCAAGTCCCCGGTACCTGCACCGTTCAAGGCCGAAACCGAAAACACTTCGCCGAGGGCCAATTCGTAGAATTCATAGACCAAATCGGAACGTTCGAAGTTGTCGGCTTTGTTGGCTACAAGGAAAACGGGCTTTTTACTGCGGCGTACGATATTGCCAAATTCCATGTCGAGGGTAACGACGCCGACCAAGGCATCGACGACAAACAGGAGGATGTCTGCCTCTTCCATGGCGATGTGTACCTGCTCGCGGATGGCCTTTTCAAACAAATCATCGCTCAAGGGGACATAGCCGCCGGTATCAATGACGGTGAATTTGACGCCGTTCCATTCGGAGATGCCGTAATGGCGGTCGCGGGTAACGCCACTCTGATCGTCCACAATGGCTTCACGGGCGGCGATCATACGATTGAAAAGGGTTGATTTGCCGACGTTGGGCCTACCGATAATTGCGACTATACCACTCATGCTTACTCAATTCTTGCGGGATTATTCCCGATATCCAAAATCCCGGAGCCTGTAATTGCTGTCTTTCCAGCCTTCTGCCACGCGTGCGTGCAGCTCCAAATAAACTTTTTTCTCCAAAAATGCCTCGATCGAATGCCGTGCATCCGTTCCGATGTCCTTGATCATTTTCCCGCCTTTGCCGACGATGATGCCTTTTTGTGACTTGCGCTCCACATGTATTTCCGCATGGATCACACTGACGTTGTCTTTTTCTTCGAATTGCAGGATGGAAACCTCACAACTGTAGGGAATTTCATCCTTCAAACGCAAAAAGATGGCTTCGCGAATCAATTCGGAGACAAAAAACCGCTCGGGACGGTCGCTGATCTCGTCTGGATCGAAGTAAGGCGGACCTTCATGCAACAATTCGAGGATCATTTGCTTCAAAGGATACAAATTGATGTCCTTTGTCGCGCTGATGCCGATGGCACCTGCCACTTTGACCTTCGAAGTGATCTCCTCATGCCGCTGACGCACCTTTTCTTCGGTACTTTTGTCCACTTTATTGAGGACAAGCAACACAGGAACCTGGCTTTTTTGGGCCATTTTGATGACCAACTCCTCGGGAAACCGTTCGTTGACATCCACGAGCAGCAAAAACAAGTCTGCATCTTCGAGGGAGGCATGCACAGCGCCCATCATCATGCGGTGAAGCTTGTACTGCGGCAAAATCACGCCGGGCGTATCAGAAAAGACGATTTGATAATTGTCTCCGGATGCAATACCCAGGATCCGGTGCCGGGTCGTTTGCGCCTTGGGCGTCGTGATCGCGAGTTTGCGACCCACCAAGGCATTCATCAACGTGCTTTTGCCCGCATTGGGTTTGCCGATGATGCTTACGAAACCAGACTTGAACACTTTTTCACTCACAGTCGGCAAAGGTACGGCGGAATTGGCAAATCCGAAGCATTCGAGGTGCATTTGAGCAGCATTCGGGTGAGCAAGTGTCGAATGGTCACTGATTTGTGCACTTGGGCAACGCCCAATGGCCACAACTTCTCAATCTTCCAGCATCAATTTCACCAGGATTTCCAGGTTCATGTAGTGGGCCTTGACTTCACCGCCTTGGCGGATCGTCAATGAATCGGCACGGCCCTCGCGGCCGCTGAAGAGGGAGATAAACGGCATGGTCATCACCCGCAAAATGCTCGGTTCTGACGGGCCATATAAAATCGTTGGAATGCGGCAGATGTAGTCGCGGATTTCAGGTGCTTGCACATGGTCCTTCACGTATTGCTTAAAATCCTGATTGGCCCGCTCCAGGATTTCAAAATCCGCATTCATACTGCTGTTCAAGGCTTTGTAGCCCATTTTCTGAATGTCCCCGATGGTACGGAGCATCATCCGTTGCTGCTTTTCGAGTTCGGTGCGGTCTTGTTCCATGAACGGAAATTACAGAAAATTTCGATTCACTGCTCATCCCAGCGAGCACGGAAGCCCCTGACGTCCATGTGGATCACATGCGAACCCGGGTACTTGCCGACGCCACCGGCATTGCCGATGATTTTTTCGTCGAGCATTTTCAGGAGCGGTGCCTTGTCGTCTTCGTCGGCGCGACCATCACGGTTTACATCACCGACCAAAAGGTCGATCGCCTCCCCGAATTGATGCCTGCTCTTCGTAGCGCCGCTGATTTGGTGGTTGTAGGCAGGATGCCGGAATCCATGTTTGATAGCGATTTGGCTCACATCCAAGCCTTTTGCTTGCATGGCATCAAGCAGGTCGAGTAGTTTGTGCAAAATCCGGCGATCCAAGCAGAGGTACTGAAATTGACCGGGTTGCGGATCCTCCTTTTGCGCAAAGTAGGTGGAATCCGGCGTGAGAAAATCCCGAATACGGAACGATCCGACCACGAACTGCAAGGATTCTTCGGTGCCGACTTTGTACCAGGTCTTTTTGGAAAGCTTCTGTTTCCATTCACCCTCGATGCCGGCAGATTTTAAGTAGGCGGGTGCGAGCTTGGAAAATGGCACAATCGTAAGTTCACCCATCACGGAATCAATCTGCGCATGGCGTAGCACGGGCGATTGCCGGGTGGATTGATCGAATGCTTGTTCAGGTGTAATTGGGGATTCGCAGCCAAAAATCAGAAAAAGCAAGCAGAAAGGTATCCAAATGTATCCTGCTTTCATTGTCGGCTATTACAACCTCCGGCGTTGCAACATGATTCCGACGAAAAGTCCGCCGACTGCGAGAATTGCATACCAAGTGAATGCGGATTCTGCCCACCAGGAAAATGGAACTTGGCTTGTGAGGAGTTTGCGCGTGGTGTAGCCCCAAGCGAGCGAACCGCCGATAAACGGGGACCAGAACAAGTAGCGGATATCAGGTTGCAGTCGAATCACATTCATTGTTGCGTAGGCCACCAATGCCAAGGCGGCAACGGCGATGATATGACCAAACAAAAGCACTGCAGCAAGCAGGGTACCTGATAAAATTACATCCATGCTATCCAAAAATTGTCCGGACGTGTATTTACGGCCTCATGAGAGGAAGGTTGCAGGTTGTGCAGAAAAAAATTTCCAACACCTTGATTCAAAGACTCAACCGATACAACCGCTTTGTATCGTCGTAGCTACCTTGCTTGTACAGAAAATACGCGATGCCGTTCCGGATCTGGATCTTGTGCGGGAATTGACGGGGAATGTCGATTGCCGGACCGAGACTGCCGGTCTTCAGGTCGATTTTCCGGAGGTTTTGGTAGCCGTGCTTTTCAAAGACGGTGTAGGCATCCCCGCGAATTTCGTCCACAACGATCAAGCGCTCACGACCCGGCAATTTTTGGTAGTCCATCGCCACTTCTTCGATCTTTTTCCCATCCTTTTCAAAGGAGAGTATCTGCCCATTGAGGTGGTCAAAGACAAAAACCTTGCCGTCAATCACATGCAGCGGCGCGTCGATGGGCCTGAAAAAAGCCAATTGATCAAACTGAAAGGCATGGTCGATTTTCCCGATCGTTTCCCAATCGCCGGGCGAAAGCGCGTACATCGCGGCTTCGCTTGGCGCGATCGAGACGTAAGGCCCCAAGGGGTCCATCAGTTGGTGCATGCGCACTTTGTCGGCTACGTGAAGGACGTTTTTCCATTCCTTTTGCGCCATGTCATAGGCGTAATAGTCCAGAATCTGACTGTTGAAGGTCCAATTCGCGAAGTAATAATGCCCCTCGATATTGCCGAGACAGGGCTCGACTGCCTCCTGAAACAATCTCAAGGAATCTTGGTAAAATCCGATTTCCTCCCCATCCCAAAACACCTGACAGGCAAAGTTTTGGGTGATTGCATGGATGTTGCCCAAACAATCCTTGACCAATTTCCCGGGCTCCTCGGGGAGCAATTCGGTGTCGACGATGCTGTCGTTGGCATCCACGAAGGCGAGTTTGCTCCGTTTGAGTTTGCGGTCGTAGACGATCATCATGATGTGGTCATCGAGCAATTCATAGTCATAAAGGTGAATGGTGCGGTCTTCGAGGACTTCTTGCGGGCCGGCAGCGATGATGACGGGCGCAAGAGAAGATGCCGCCTCCATGGTGATTTCGAGCGTACGCCCAGATTTTCCCGCCGTGGGAACAAAAACCTTCCTGTATCCGATGTGGCTGATTTCCAGCACTTGGGCAGGAGTTTCGAGTTCCAGGGTGAATTTGCCCTGGGCATCCGTGAGGGCGCCTTGAAGCCGACCCTGGGCGCGCACTTGGGCAGAGACAATGGGTTCGCCGGTAGCACCTTCACGCACTGTCCCTTGCACGCGCATGGACTGTGCATACATGGCCGCGCAAGAGAGCAAGAAGATTGCAAGCGCGAGGCCGAATCGGTGACGGTGGAGATGTACTGGACGAATCATAAGCAAAAGCTCGGCAATCTATTTCAGATTCACACGACGAAAATCGGGTTTGGGTTACACAGTTTGAGAATGAAATGGAGGGTAGAAAACAAAAAAGCCGACCGAAGCCGACTTTTTAATTTCTTTCCGAGCAAGGTCTCAGAATGCGTTTTGCAGGTCGGCGCACTCAGTTTTGAGGGCTTCTTCGACTTTGCCTTGCATTTCTTCAGACTTGGCACCGTGATGCTCTTCGAATTTCTTCTCAAATTCTTCCATTTCTTTGCCGATGGCTTCGATTTTGCCAGCGTTTGCAACTGGGTCATTGATGAGGGACATCATTTCCTTCATCTTGTCACAGTTGAATTTTGCGATGGCCTTTGGGTCGTCAAGGTCGGGCTTGCTACCGCCACATGCGCTCAGCACCAGGGTAGCCAACAATGCAAATGCGAACAATCCTTTTTTCATATCAGGGAATTTTGCTTAATGTAAAAATCGCGACAAAAGTATGCAATTGTGTATCAGGTGCAAAGCAAAAACTTCGAGAGCTGACTTTTTATTGCCTTAGAATCAACTTAGTATCAGAATTGAAGTCCGATTCGGATGGAAAGGGACTGGATGAAATTCGTCTGGAGCGCAGTGCTTGCCTCGGGATCATTGTTGTCAATCGGCATGGACTGATAACGGTATCCCAAGCCGGCGCAGACGGCAGTGGTACGTGTCATGAAGTACTTGACCCCAAAACCTGGGTTGATCATCGGGCCGCCTTTGAGGTAGCTCGCTGCATCAACCGGAAGGCCATAACCTGCATCGAGGTAGGCATACGGCGTGAAGGGCTTGTCCAGAAAGAAGTAGCGCACATCCGCAAAAATCGGAACGTAAAAATCAGTGCTGTAGGCATCCAAGGCCACACCGCCACCGACAAACCAATTCGCATTGAGCTGGGCCCCTGCGATCAGGTTGAAGTTCAAAGCACCCGTGTATTTGTTGCTGGGAACCAACACGGCAAACTCGGGAATCATGGAGAATCCGGCGTCTTTGTTGCTCACCCTGAACCTTCTTTTCTGGGCATGAAGGTCGCTGGCAGAGAATGCGAGCATCAACAAAACGAATCCAAACGTCAAAACGGAGAGCTTTCTCATTTTCCGATCATTATTTCAGTGACCAAGTTAGGAAAATCCAAGGCATTTGGGAAAACGGAAATGTGCATTTCGCTCATTTGACCCAAAATCCCGCTCATTTCAGGTCAAATTGTTGTGCTGCGAGGCAAAACCTTGTTATCTTTCCTCTTCAATCATCTGCTGTGCAAAATTATTACGACATCCTCGGACTCACGCAACAGGCAACACAGGCCGACATTCGATCCGCATATCTGCGTCTTGCGCGTGAAAACCATCCTGACTTGCACCCCGAAGACATCGAAGGCTATACGCGTAGGTTTCAGGACATCAATGAAGCCTATTCACAGCTGTATGCGCCCGAGGACCGCGAACGTTTTGACCGCCGTTGGTCCCATTTCCAAACGGCGCCACAGCCCGTCAAGGTTGAAATCCGCAAGGTGCGCTGGGAAGGTCCCGGCGAAAAGTACCGCAAAGCCCGCGGGGGCAGAAGCCGCTATTTCAGCCGTCCAAGCGGCTTTTTTGGAATGCGCTAAGGCAGGACGGACGCCTTCAGCGTGCATGAGTACTGGGTTTGCGGGAGCTTTTGGCGTTCCACAAAAACTAGGCGGATTTCCTTCTCCGTTCCAGGAATTGCAGCATTTTCCGAAAAACTTCGAAGTGCAGGCAAACATACAGCGCCAAAGTCATGAGCCAAATCACCAGGATATTGAAGGTAAATGTATCGATTTTGATCCCGAAAAGCTGCTTTTTGGCGGCGTAGAAGTGTGTGCGGTAACCGAGCAAACCGCCCGCAATTTCAGGATTGTAGATCGGTTCAAAGCGGCGCACGATTTCCTCGTCTTGGGTCTGCAGGCGTGTGCCTGAATCCGCATTGCGCACGAGCTTTTCGATCGCGTCGTTGTGGTGTTGCTGCCTGAAGCGGATATAGCCCTCCGGGCTACCCGATTTTGCAGCCAATTGGGCATCAATCGCGTCATGTTTAACGCGGAGTTGATTGGCGACAGACGCATAAGTCTCCTTCAGCTTTCCGTACCAGCCTTGAAGGCATTCGGCGATGAGCGGCGAAAATTGGTCCTTTTTGAGTGCATCACGGCAAGTAGGCAAAATCGAAGGTGCACGGCGGCATTGGGTTTCAACTTCGTTGCGGAGCAGGGCAAAATTGGAGGTATAGGCTGCTTTTGCCGAATCTCCCGACTCATTTTGATGGCGCAGACAATAGGCGGTTACATCTTCCATTTTCGGAAGCCAATAATCCTTGAGATAGGTCGCCTCACTTGCCTGCTGTTCGACGTCAAAAAAGGCATTCTGATAGTCATTGTCCTCAAAAAATTTGACCATCATCCCTTCATAAGCCCAGCGGGAGGCCATCAAGTCCGCCGCAACCGGGACGACCTTGGGTGAGGTGAAGTTCGGATTCAACTGATCAAATTTCACCACGGTTCCACTCAAGATCAGTTGCGGAATCAGCAGCAGCGGAATCAGGATATAAATCGTGACCGCCGAATTGAAGGTCGCCGAAACATTCAACCCGAGCATGATCGCAAAGCAGGACAAGGAAAAAATCAGCAGCCAATATTCGAGGTAAAGCCCAGGAATCGACAGCACCAGGGCACTGATCAGTACAAAACTTGCCATTTGCAGGGCCGAAAAGCCAAACAGGATGCTCACTTTCGACGTCAAGTAGCCGCTCCGGCTCAGATTCAAGAAATTTTCCCGCTTCAAGATCTTCCGATCCCGAAAAATCTCTTCTGCGCTCATCGTCATGCCTGTAAACAGGGCTACAACAATGCTCATGAAGAAAAAAGCAGGAACATTGTCATTCTTTCCGAATAAATACCCGCCATCACCCTCCGAATAGCGCACAAACACCGCCAAAATCGTTGCCAAGAGTGGCGCTTGCAGGATGTTGATGCCCAAATACTGCTTGTTTCCCAGCTTTGCAAGCAGATCCCGCTTCCAAAACACTCCGAATTGGCGCATCCAACCAGGGGTTTTCAGCCCCGAGGGGCTTGCCGCTGCTTCAAAATCCGATTCGGCAGCGACATCAGCAATCTTCCTACCCAAAAACACCGCATGCCATTGCTGTGGTGAAATCTTCCGCTTCGTTGTGGGATTCCCGAATTCGTCGAGCACGCGTGTCTCGATGATGGTGAAAATTTGCTCCGGGTTGATGTTGCCGCATTCCGGGCAGGTCGGTTGCCCGTGGTTGATCTGCTCACTCGCCCGCTTGAAGTAAATCACCGCCTCCACCGGATTGCCATAGTAAATCGGATAGCCGCCAGTGTCAAGCACAAGCAGGCTGTCAAACATTTTGAAAATCTCGGAGGAAGGCTGATGAATGACCACAAAAATGAGCTTTCCGCGGTGGGTGAGCTCCTTGAGCAGGTCCATGATATTCTCCGAATCCCTGCTGCTGAGCCCTGAAGTGGGTTCGTCAAAAAAGATGATCGCAGGCGCCCGCAACAGCTCAAGCCCGATGTTCAAACGCTTGCGTTGCCCGCCGGAAATGGTCTTGTCCAGCGGATTCCCCACCCGCAGGTCGCGCGTTTCGGAGAGACCCAAATCTGCCAACACCTTCAATACCAAAGCATCCAACTCCTCGGCTGACTTGTCTTTGTAGCAGAGTTTGGCATTGAAATACAGATTTTGGTAGACAGTGAGTTCGTCGATGAGCAGGTCGTCTTGCGGCACGTAGCCGATCAATCCTTTGAAGGCGTCGAGCTTGCCATGCAGGTCCACCCCGTTGATGGTGACCGAGCCTTTGCTCGGTTTGAGGTTGCCGTTGAGGACGTTGAGCAGGGTACTTTTGCCCGAACCACTCGCCCCCATGATGGCGACCAAGTGACCGGATTCCTCGACCAAGTCGATGCCATGCAAACCCTTGCGGCCATTGGCGAAGGCATATTCAAGCTTCGAGGAACGGAAAACAACACGCTCCTCGGCTTCCAATGCCAAATATTGCTTCGAAATATCACTGAAATAGAGCGACTTACCATGCGGCAAGCTGATCACGCTTCCATGACCCAGCACATGATTGCGATCCGGCGAAATGTACTGATGGTTGAGTTGCAGGTATTCCTGCCCGAAATATTTGAGGATAAAAAACGCACCGCCGCCCAAATTGAGGACGGCAATCGTGCCATGCACGGGAGCTTGCAAATAGCGGTTACCTGTTGAAACGCCCACCGCAGTTTCGCTGCAAAGCAATGCCTCCTTTGGCAAATCATCCACCGAATGCGCCCCTACAAATGCAATCAGCGGCGCCACTTCTTTGGAATCCAATTTGAAAGCCGATTCCACATGTTTCCAGAAGACCATCTCGTCCTCGCTGACCACCTGATCGGCATGAATCAGCTCCAACAAGTGCAATGCGATGATGTATTGCTGCCGCAGGCTCAACTCACGGGCAATCTCTGCGCAGTAAGCCCGCACATCAATCTCCTCACCGTCATTGACATACTGATGAAACAGCTCCATCTGAGCAGGCACATCGGCAGCACTGAGATGGGATTCGAGAAATTCACGTACGACGTCGACCTCTTCCTCGGTCACCTCGTCCAAAAGGGCGAGTTTGGCAAACAGACGCATCAAGATGCGCAGCACTTTTTCGCTCATGGGAATCTTGAATTAAATACCTCTCAGTTAGCAGTTAGAAAGTAGCAGTTAGCAGTTTTCAATGGTGGCCTTTGGCCTTTGGCGGCGACCTTTCAATGAACCGCAACCTGAACTGCTCATCAAAACCTTCTGTTAGGTCCCCTCAACCACACTCTGGCAACAGCAACAATCCGCAAAAGGATCAAACTGCCTCTGAAAACCATGCAAACCACCTCGCACCTTGGACTACCATTCGCCAAACGCACACAGCACCCCCAAACTGCTAACCGCTAACTGCCAATTGCTAACTGAATCAATCTTCTTCTTCCTCGTCGAGGTCGTAGTCGAGTTCGTCCTCAAAGAAGGGATCGTCTTCCTCCTCGAATTCGTCCTCAACCATCAATTCATCGTCGTAGCCGACGCTGAACACGATGCAACCTGTGCCGACATTGTTGGGGATGGAGGCCTTGATCACAAAATTGTCGGTGCCGGAGAGTTCGAAGTCCCAATAGTCGCCGTCTTTGGCACCCATGCTTTCGAAGACTTCGGTTTTGCGTCCATCCAGCACGCGGTAGCGGACTTTGGCACCGGGGCGGTCGTTACAGACGACAAAGCGATAGCGGTAACCTTCGTAAAGCGTGACTTTGATGGTTGCCTCCCCGCCATCTTTGACCACGGCACGGTAATATTGGCCGTCGGATAGGTAATCGAGCAGTTCGCCTTCGCAACGCTGCGCCAATTTGTCGCATTGCGCGCGCAGGCTCGAGGTGACGGGCAGCAACATCAACGCTGCTGCCAATAAGATTGTGGCAAAAGCCTTGAATTTCGGATATTGAGTCGGGTGAGATTTCATGGCAAAAGAATCAATTGACGTAAATCTTGCGAATGGCGGCTACTTTGTCGGTGATTTTGGCCAAGGTTTCCTTGGTGTAACGCACCTTGGTCTTGGAGCCGATTTTGGTCACTTTCTTTTCAGGATCGGAGACAGCTGCCTTGTCTTCCCGTTTGATTTTGATTTCGTCGTAAATCGTATTGAGTTCGCGGAAATGCCCCGCCAAGGCGAGGTGGTCTTTGCTGTCTTTGTGTGCCTCGAGGGCAATCAGCAGTTCGGGCAACACTTGTTTGTCGTCGCCGATGCGCTTGCGGAGCGGCCCGCTGTCGTGGGTTTTCAGAATCTGGGTTGCCAAATATGTGCTCTCCAACCATCCGCCAGCGAGGATGAGATCGGCAGAGGCCATCATTGCATTTTCGTTCAGGTAAATGTCAGCATTCTGAAATGCATCGGAGACGATCGCAAAAAGGCTGTCGCGGCTGTCGAGGTTCTTCTCGGCACGTTCCATCATGGTGTCTTCAAATGCCCCGAATATCCCCATTTTATCGCCCAGCTTTTTGACCGCGCCAAAGTAGTCGAGCGCACCTTGGGTCTGATGGTTGGCGATCAAATAACCCAAATCAGCTTGGTAAATGCCGAGATTGATGGCTTGGGAAAAGGTATTGCTATAACCATCGGCCTTTGTCGCCGGATTGAGCAATTCGCCGTTGTAAGGTGCCTTGGAATTGAAAATGCTCAATGCCATTTGCACCGGAGAAGGAAGGTTGGCCTCTTCGCCATTGCCAGCTTGCGGCGGCGGAACAGTCAAACTGTCGAGGGAAAGCGTGGATTCCGTGCTCGTGCTTTGCCCGCAGCCAGCCCAAAGGGAGGTCATCAGCAAAACAACCATTAGCACAGGCACCAGAGGGGATTTTGAATAGCGCATGCGAAAAAATGTGTTGGTGAATGCAACTTAGCTAAATGGGTGATACTATGCAAATTCCGCGCAATTCGCGCCGCTTCCCAACAATCACCACCCAGACGGGTTTCAGGTCTTATGTCATCTTCCAAGAAGAAAATTGCCCTTTTCTGGTTCCGTCGTGACCTCCGCCTGCATGACAATGCCAGCCTCTACCATGCCCTGAAAAGTGGCTATCCCGTGTTGCCGATGTTTGTGTTGGATAGCGATATCCTCTCCAAGCTTCAAGATCCGACAGATGCGCGTGTGACATTTATCCATGACTGCTTGACCAACCTCCAAACCGCATTGGCAGCTCAAAAAGGTAGCCTTCTCGTCCGCCATGGCAAGCCATTGGACGTTTGGAAATCCCTCCTCTCCGAATTTGACATTGCCGAAGTCCATACCAACCGTGACTACGAACCTGCTGCCATTGCGCGCGACAATGCCATCGGAGAATTGCTCGCTGCCAACGGAATCGGGTTTCATACGCACAAGGACCACGTGATTTTTGAGGGCAACGAAGTGGTGAAGGACGATGGCAAGCCCTACACCGTTTTTACGCCCTACAGCCGCAAATGGAAAGCGAAACTGGAGTCGGGCAAAAAGGAAAACGGCGAATCGTTTTATTTTAAGGCCTATCCCTCAGAAGACAACCTCGACAAGCTCCTGCAGACAACAGCATTTCCAATGCCCAGCTTGAAAGACATTGGCTTTCAGCGGTCGCGCATCCAAATCCCAAGGCAGGAGGTTGCTGCGGGCATCATCAAAAACTACCATGAAACCCGCGATTTTCCTGCGATTCTGGGAACTTCCCGGCTCGGCATTCACTTCCGGTTTGGGACGATCAGCATCAGGGAGAAGGCACGCAAGGCCGAGCAACTCAACACGACTTATCTCAATGAGTTGATTTGGAGGGACTTCTATTCGATGATCTTGCAGCATTTCCCGCATGTCGTCGACGGACCATTCCGTCCGCAGTATGATGCGATTCAATGGCGCAACGATGAACGCGAATTTGAGGCTTGGTGCAAAGGCGAAACCGGTTACCCGATTGTGGATGCCGGAATGCGAGAATTGAATGCGACGGGCTTCATGCACAACCGCGTGCGCATGATCACTGCGAGCTTTCTGGCCAAACACCTCCTGATCGATTGGCGCTGGGGCGAAGCCTATTTTGCAGAAAAATTGCTCGATTTTGACCTTGCCAGCAACAATGGCGGCTGGCAATGGGCAACGGGTTGTGGCACAGATGCAGCGCCGTATTTCCGTATTTTCAACCCCGAATCGCAGCAACAAAAGTTTGATTCCAAGTTTCAATACATCAAACATTGGGTGCCGGAATATGGAACGCCCAAGTATGCGAAACCCATCGTGGACCACAAAACGAGCCGTGAACGCTGCTTGGAGGTATATAAAGCTGGATTGGGGCCCTCGGCTAGCGAATAGAACCTGGGCTCAGGCTCTCAAAATCAAGGTAGAAGGTGCAATGTTGAGCCAAGGGCTTTGTTGTTCCAGCAAGCGCTTCCAGCTTTCCAAGCCGATCAGCATCAAGTTTTGGGCCTTGAGCACTTCTTCGGAAGGCGCATTTCCTTGGATCACGGTCATTTTCCCCGGGCATTCCTTGTCGATGTGTTTCAATGCCTCCCGAATTTCCTTTTTGCTTTTGGAGAGCCCTTCGGGATCAAATACCGTGACAGAGGTGCAGCCGTTGCGCACCAATTTCTCAGCATAGTGCAGCAAATGCCTGTCTTTTTGATGCAACAAAGGCACCAAAACATGGTCTGTTCCCACTTGGCCTTTGTCGATGACAATACCGACAGGCACCTCGGTGCGGGCCAAAATGAAACGCATCCGCTCATCAAATGGCGAATTTTCAAACAATTTCTCCTTGCCCGTCACTTTGTTCAAGATCAGGTCAGGATTGATGATGCGCGTGGTAAATCCAAGCAATTTTCCCAGCAAACTGCCTTCGAATATCGATTGGCCGACTCCAACGAGCAAAAGGTCATATTTGCCTTCATTGGCCGCTAAAGCGATGTCCGCATCGATGTCGTAAGACGGCTTGAACTTCTGTGCGAATGCCTGATCAAGCAAAACCCCCTCTTCCGATATCGGCGCAAAGGCTTGTTGCTCATATTCGTCGATGTTGTAATGATGGAGCTCATTGCTCAGGGTCAGGTGCAATGCTGTCACCTCGGCATGTTCTTTTTGCTTCTTGATCAATGCATTTGCTAGGCGCAGCAGCGTGCGACCACGCTCCGGATTGGCAAAAGAGAGCAAGATTCGGAATTGTTGCGACTTGACTTCGCCGTCTTCGGGAACGGATTTAAAGGCCCAATTGATCAGATTCAATGCCGGACCGGTCATGAAGGTGGTGGCCAAGGCCATGATCACCATCATCGCAAAGATTTCAGGTTTGAGCACGCCCAGATCGTAGCCGATGTTGAGGACCACAAGTTCCATGAGGCCGCGGGTGTTCATCAAAGCACCGATGGAAAGGCTTTCCTTCCAGGATTGCCCGACAAATTTGGCAGCCAAGGCGCTGCCCGCAAATTTGCCAACGACGGCAACTGCGACAATAACTCCACACATGGCCCACATTTCTGGATCATCGATCAATCCGATTTGCGTGCGCAGTCCAGTGAAGACAAAAAACAGCGGCAGGAGCAATACAAGCGCGACATCCTCCACCTTTTCAATGAAAATGGTGCGGAACTTGAGGTTGTCGGGCATGATCGTGCCGGCGAGGAAGGCGCCAAACAAAGCATGGATTCCGATCACTTCTGTCGCAAATGCCGAGAGCAACAATGCCAAAAAGAAAATGGCCACGATGGGCTTGCTCAGGTTTTCGTTGCTGGTATGCAATTCGCCGACGCGTTTCAAGAATGGCCTTAGCACCCACACCATCAATGCGAGATATGCAACCGCCATTGCGATGATGTACAAAGCGCTGACGAATGAACCTGCTTTCACGATGGCGATTACAGCAGCGAGCATGCACCAAGCCGTGATATCGTCGGCGGCAGCGCAGGTAATGACAAGTGCACCGAGTTTTGTCTTGTTCAGTCCGCGTTCCTGCACGATGCGCGCAAGCACAGGGAAAGCCGTTACGCTCATCGCAATTCCGAGAAACAAGGCAAAGGATGAAAAGAGAACTCCAGAAGGGGCATGATCCTCATAGAGGTAATAAGCCAATCCGACACCCAAGACAAAGGGAATGACAATACTGGCGTGGCTTACCAAAACGGCGTCTTTGGCACGGTTGCGCAAAACCTTAAGGTCCAGCTCCATCCCTACAACAAACATGAACAGGATCAGGCCAATCTGGGACAAAAACTGAAGATTGCCCAGCGATTCCGGCGGGAACAATTCGGCGGAAACATTTGGCAGATACCGCCCTACCAAGGAAGGCCCGAGCATGATACCTGCGGCGATTTCGCCGATCACGGTAGGTTGGCCGATACGCTTGCAAACCCAGCCCAACAACCGGGCAAAGAGAATGATCGTCACAATCTGCGCGAGCAAAATCGCTAGCGGATGGGTGACGTTAGCCCAGAGGCTGTCGAGAAAAATTGACCAAGACGAAACAATGTCGGGGTCTTTACCTGGCTTCGCTGCAAGGTGCTCCAACTTCTCCCCTCTCTGCAATATCCAATACAGGGCTGCTGCGGAAGCCCCGGTTACGAGAAAGTAGAAAAGGGTATTTTTGTACCTCATGCAAGCGTGGTGACAAATCGGGGGAATCCAGATTACGGCACATCGGGCAAAAATAAACGAACAAAACGGAGATTGAAAAACAAGTTGCCCCGATTCTGTGGACAGATCCGCCAAATGAGCCGCTTTTTAGACGGATAGGCGAGCGTCCTACAAAATCGGGGCAATCGAGAGGCAACGAGGCAAACTAGCCTTGCTGCACGATGACAGGGGGATTACTCCTGACCTTTAGGCACCTTGATACCGCCAGTCTTTTTGTTGGTTTTGAGTGCCTTACCCCAGGAATAATAGGTTTTGGCATCAATATCATGGACCAAATAGAGCTTTTGCGCCTTGCCAGAGAATTCGCGACCGCTTTCCTCAAAAAAGCAGTCAATGCTGTATTCGTTTTCAACGGTATGCTCTTCCCATTCGCCTTCGTAATAGGCAAAGTTCATGACCTTGATGTCATGGGAGCCATTCGGAACCTGCACTGTAAAACTTGTACCAACGGATTCCTTGGCTTCTTTAGATTCACCAACTTGCTCACCGTCAACGTAAACCACCGATTTGCATTCATGGTCATATCCTTCGACGATATGTACAAACTTGAAAGTGACGGTCAACGGAGTGGTTTGTGCAACGGCAAATCCCGTGACAAGGACGAGGGCGATAGACGCTAGAAACTTCTTCATGATTGGATTTTTCTTTTTCAACTGGAGTATAAAAAAGCTGGATGCCAACAGGCATCTCTGGGCTGCAAAAATAGGCGAATGAGGGGCATTTGCAAAGCAAGTCAATGGCATTTTCAATTCCGGGAAGCAAAAAGGCGCATATAGGATGCAAAAAAGCAGGAAAAGCACCACATTTACCAGCTTGAGATGATCCATCTCAGCAACCGCATTCCCGCTGATTCCCTAACTTTGGCCCGATGAATTGGAAAGCGAAGATCATTTGGGGGTTGATTCTGGCATGTTGGATACCGCTCACTGCCTTTGCGCAAAAGCCAGTCACTTGTGCGATTTCGGGTCAAGTGCTCGACAGTAGCAACGCCACACCCATGCCTTATGCCTCTTTGAGCATCTTGCAATCAGCAGGCGACAGTTTGGTCGGTGGTGGGCTGACCAACGAAAAAGGCAGTTTTGAAATCCCCAATCTTCGTCCGGGAAGCTACTTCGTCGAAATCAGCTTCATCGGCTTTCGTAAAAAACGGATCGGCCCGATCGCGCTGACCCTGCAGGCACCCCAAAAAAACCTCGGCCGCATCAGCCTTGCACCCACCGACTACCAACTCGCTGATGTGCAAATCACCGACCGCCAAGACCTGATGCTCAACAACATCGACCGCAAGACCTACAATGTCGAGAAGAGTCTTGTTTCGGAAGGCGGGGCAGCGACGGACATCCTGCGCACGCTCCCTTCGGTAGAGGTCGACATCGATGGCAACCTGAGCCTGCGTGGCAGTGGCAATGTCACGGTGTTGATCGACGGCAAGCCTTCTGCCTTGACGGGTGCCGGCAGGTCCGCTATTTTGGCGCAAATCCCAGCGAATTCGATCAAATCCGTGGAGGTGATTACCAATCCCTCCGCGCGGTATGATCCCGACGGCATGTCGGGCATCATCAACATCATCACCAAAAAGAACAAATCCGCCGGGCTGAATGGGAGCCTGACACTTGGAATTGGCAACAACCAGAAATACAATTCGAGTTTGAGCCTCGGGTACCGCACCAAAAAATTCAATGCCTACGGCACTTACAGCTTCCGGCTCGAGGACCGTTGGGGCCGCGGCTACAGCAACAGCGACACGCCCGCCGATACAGCATCCCCCATCATGCTGATCGACAACATCGGCAATCGGCAAGCCTTGGACAATATGGCGCGATTAGGGATCGACTTTTACCTCAGCGATCGCACAACGCTGGGCTTGGCAGGCGGATGGGCTGGACAAGATGAAGACGCATTCGATATTTCATTTTTTCAGGAGCAAACCAGCACTGAAACGCCGGTGAGCGTGTATTTGCGGCCAAATACTGGCGTTGAATCCATGTCCAACTTCGACGGCGAAATCAATTTGCAACAAAAATTCAAACAGCAGCGGCGTAGCCTCGACGCACGCTTGGCTTATTCGCAGGGATTGAACATTGAAGACAACCTCTTTCGCACCCATTATATCCTGAATCCATCTGGAAGCCCAACACTCGAAGATGACGTGCAGCGCAACATCCAAACGGACGGCATCAGGCTGGGAACGGCCCAAATCGACTACGTACATCCCATCAACGACAAAAATCAGGTTGACGCCGGCGCCAAGGCAACGAGCCGCGACATTGGCAATGAATTCTACTCCGAATCCCTGAACCACAGCCTGGAACAAATTTTCCCAGACACCTTTCTCAACAATAACTTCCTTTACAAGGAGCGGATTTTCGCCGCCTACGGCATCTGGGGGCATTCTTTCAGCCTAAAATTTGCCTCGCAGGTGGGCCTGCGCGCCGAGCAAGCGCTCACGCGTTCGGAACTCGTGACGACACAGGACACCTTCACCAACAATTATTTCAAGCTCTTTCCGAATGCCTATTTGAGCTACAAACCCAAAACCGGCTCCGAATTCAGGCTGAGCTACAGTCGCCGCATCAACCGCCCGACGACCGACCAACTCAACCCGTTCACCGACTTCAGCAACCCAAAGCGACAGCGTGTCGGCAATCCCGAATTGCTGCCCGAGACGATCGACGCCTTCGAATTGAGCTACAGCAAAAAATTTGACAAGGGCAGTTTGGGCGGCACGGGCTACTTCCGCTACATCACCAACGGCCACACCCGCTACTTCACCCCCACTAGCCCGACGAGCGACTCGGTGATCATCACGTTTGTGAACCTGCTCGACGGCCAAAGCTATGGCCTCGAGTTGATCGCGCAGTTGAAACCTGCCAAATGGATGGATTTGATGGCAAGCGCCAACTTTTTCCGCACGGTCACCGATGCCTCCAACCTCGAAGCGGACTTGACCGTGAGCAATGTCGGCTTGACGAGCAACCTGAACGCCACCGTCTACTTTAGCAAAAACACCAATCTTCAAGTGACCGCGAATTACAGCACGCCGCGTGTCGGCCCGCAAGGCGTTTTTGCTGCGCTTTTTTCCAGCGATGTTGCCGTCAAACAGAATATTCTGAAAGGCAAGGGTTCGGTCAACTTCCGGGTGAGTGACATTTTCAACACGCGCAGGTTCCTGATTCTTACCGATACCGAATTGATCACGGGCGAAAACCGGCGCAAACGCGAATCGCGGATTGCATATTTCACATTCAGCTACCGCTTTGGCACTGGAGATGCAACACCCAAACGAAAACGTCAAGAAGAGCGTCAAGGCGGCGAATTTGATTTTTGATCTTGCGCAAGGCTGCTGCAATAATGCTTAACTTGTCGCTTTGAAATTGGATTCGAATATGTATTCAAGGAAGAATTTCATCAAAATGTCCATGCTCGGTTTGGGCGTGGTTGCCGCTGGATGTTCGCCGGCGCAGGCCAACGAGGAATCTGAGTCCAAAGAATCCAAACTTCCGGTATTCGATCGCGACAAGGCGCCGATTGTGCTGTCGACCTGGGACCATGGGATGGCTGCAAATGCGGGTGCTTGGCCCATTTTGGAATCCGGCGGCGCAGCCTTGGACGCCGTCGAAAAAGGCGTGATGGTGACCGAATCGGATCCCACGAACCGCAGTGTCGGTTTGGCGGGCTTGCCCGACCGGGATGGGTTTACGACCCTGGATGCTTGCATCATGGACCACGAAAGCCGATGCGGTAGCGTGGCCTTTTTGCAGAATATCGAGCATCCGATTGCGGTGGCGCGGATGGTCATGGAGGAAACGCCGCACGTGATGCTCGTGGGTGAGGGCGCCTACGAATTCGCGATTTCAAAAGGGTTCACCCACAAGGAATTCCTCGACGAAAAAAGCAAGGCCGAGGTGGCTGCGGCTTATGCCAAATGGCTGGAAACTTCGCAATACCAGCCGATCATCAACCGCGAGAACCATGACACCATCGGCTTGATCGCGATGGATGCCCAGGGAAATCTGAGCGGTGCCTGCACGACTAGCGGCATGGCCTACAAGCTCCACGGGCGCGTGGGCGACTCCCCGATCATCGGCGCAGGCCTGTTTGTGGACAATGAAGTCGGCGCAGCTACCGCCACAGGCGTCGGCGAAGCCGTCATCCGCATCGCAGGCAGCCATACCGTCGTCGAATTGATGCGCCAAGGCTACACCCCGCAAGAAGCCTGCAAACAAGCCGTCGAACGCATCATCAAGAAGCACAAGGATTTGAAAAACCTCCAAGTCGGTTTCCTCGCCCTCAACAAAGCCGGCGAATTTGGCGGCTATTCGGTGTATGAAGGCTTCAACTTCGCCCTCCGCACCAAATCCCGCAACGAAATGGTCAAGACAGCCTTCGACCGGAAGTGGTGAGAATTGAAATTCTCCCCAAAAACCGGTTCTTTGCGGCCCTTTGCGAACCCGGCGCCTGTCCCCTTTGCGGCCTTTGCGTTTAAAAAAGCCCAATTTCCCAACAACTCCGAGGTAATTAAGGAATCAACTCCAAAACCTTGGTTGCATAACCCGCAACGGCCTCCGGATTCCACAGCATCGGAAAATAACGCCCCTCCAACAACGGCGCGACCTGATCGTCATAATTCGGGGAACCCAACTGCCCCGATTGTCCGGGCGGCTTGATCCACAATGAACGGTCAAAATTGGCCAAGTCCACAATTTGCCGGTACGAAGGAATGGCCAAATTCGCAGAATACGGCAATTCAGGGCGAATCGAAGTCTGGAAAACCGTATCCGTATCGCCCGGAATCGGATAAGGTCCGGCATTAAACACAATGTCCATCGGCTTTTGAATCGCCATGGCATGCGGAAATTCCAAGGTATGGATCCTTCCCCATTGCCAACTTTCCAAATCTCCGCCCAAAGTGGATTCGAGGAAGAGAATCGCATTCTCCAAAGCCTTTTTCAAAGCAGCCGCCTTTCCACCGGCCAGCGCCAGCAATTTGCTCTCGGGATTCTGCAACAAATCCAACAAGGCGGTCGTGTCCTTGCCTTGGAATTCGCTGACTTTGAACAAAACAGGATCCATTCCGCGGCCGATCAGCCAAGGTTCGTGGTGGTGATGCTCGGTTCCCAACCGGAAAAGCAGGCTCAACAATTCCCGCCTTACGACTTGATAGAGGCAGCCGCCGACCGAATTGGTCGTCAATTGGCCGTCCCAGTTCACCATGCGGTCGCGGGCGAGTTTTGCCTTGCCTTCGACATTCACCACGTCCTTCAAATGCGCGACAAATTCCAATCCCGGTCTGCAAAAAACATCCATGTGAATCGCAGGGAAATCGTCGCGCCGCCATTTGTCCTTCTGAAGCAGCAATTCCTCGATGCGGCGTGCCCGGTAACCATTCATCCAGACATTGCCCATGAAGTGCGGAAAATCGGCATTCACGACCTTGTTGTTGGCCGAGACGACGTAACCACGCTCGGGATTGAGCGTATGCGGCATCTCCTCAAAGGGCACAAAACCCTTGAAATCATATTCGCCAGTCCAGCCGATGGAGGGCATTTCGCCATTTCCTTTGCCGCGAATCGGCGTTTTGCCCGTCATCCAGTAGCCGATATTGCCCGTGACATCCGCATAGACGATGTTCAAGCCGGGTGCCTCGATGAAACGCATGGCCGCCACAAATTCATTCCAATTGCGGGCCTGATCCATTTGGTACCAACCCATGGTCAAAGCCGAGGGCCGCAACGCCGGCGAATTCAAAGCCAAAACTTGTCCGCCGGTTTTCACGACGTTGCTCACCACCGGGCCATTGTGGGTGACGACAACATCCTCGATATGCGGCTCCGCCTTGCCTTTGATATGGATCGTCTCGGGAAATACCTCGGCCGTTTTCCATTCGCCTTTGTGCAGGTATTTGCGTGATG